>NZ_CATNVN010000015.1:0-20264 GCF_951230505.1 uncultured Neisseria sp. | reverse complement strand
ACCCTAAAAATTAATATTAAAATAAGATAAATTATCCCGCCAATTAATAATCCACTGATACCAGAAACAACTCCACACAATATAAAAGACCAAAATCCGCTAGGTAAAAATTGCTCATAAATATAACCTGAAGCAAAATAATTACCAATCATCAAAGGTAATAATAACAACAATCTACCTGAAAAAATTACCTCCACAAATCCACAAAACACCATAATCCAAACAAACTCATCTTTCGAGTCAAAATTAAAAATATATGCACATATCAAAAAAATTATTGTTATAAAACTCATACTTAGCACTCCAAAACGCCTATCCCTGCATTGATTTAATATCTACTTAGAAACAAAGATGCTATACTTAATATCAAAGTTAAACCACCCACTAATCATATTAAATATCTATTTTTTAGTATCGAAATTACGCCTAAAAGTGAGTAAACATGGAACTTCATGAAAAAATCCGAGTAATGAGAGAAATGAATCAATGGTCTCAAGAAGAAATGGCAGAAAAATTAGCAATGTCTGCTAATGGGTATGCAAAGATAGAACGCGGGCAAACCAAACTGACTTTTGATAAATTGAATCAGATTGCACAGATTTTTAAAATTGATGTGGTTGAATTGATTACAAAAGAAAAACCATTATTTCTTTTAGTCGGGGATAATAGCCACAATTACGGATCAAATTACTATGGTAACAATGAAGCATTAATAGCTGAAAATGAAAAACTGAAACTGACAATCTCTCACAATAATGAGATTATTCAACGACAAGAAAACGAAATTTTAGCTTTAAAAGAAATCATTTCTCTACTCAAAAAAAATTAACACTCTGAGACCTTTGCAAAATTCTCTGCTTAATCATCAGGAATCAAAAGGCCGTCTGAAATATTATTTTCAGACGGCCTTTCTTATTGTACTAATCAAGCAGCGGTTACTTTACCTTCATGACGCAACAAAGTAATCAAATCGCTGATACGTTTTTTCATGGAACGACGATCGACAATTTGGTCGATTGCGCCCTTCTCCAACAAAAATTCTGCACGTTGGAAACCTTCTGGCAGGGTTTCGCGTACAGTCTGCTCGATAACGCGCGGACCTGCAAAACCAATCAGAGCATTCGGTTCTGCCAAAATCACATCGCCCAAGAAGGCAAAGCTGGCAGATACGCCGCCCATGGTCGGGTCGGTCAATACGGAAATAAACGGCAGACGTTTTTCAGTCAGCAAATGCAAAGCCGCGCTGGTCTTCGTCATCTGCATCAAAGAGTTAATCCCTTCCTGCATACGCGCACCACCGGAAGCCGCCACGCAAATAAACGAACAATTATCTGCAACGGCACGACGTACACCCTGAACGAAACGCTCACCCACGACCGAACCCATAGAGCCGCCGATAAAACGGAATTCAAACGCAGCCACAACGACAGGCAGGCCGTTCATGGTGCCTTTCATAACAACCAATGCATCGTCTTCGCCGGTTGCTTTACGCGCAGCCGCGAGGCGGTCGGGATATTTTTTGCTGTCTTTGAATTTCAGCGGGTCGGTCGGTTTAATATTGGCTGCAATCTCTTCACGGCCTTCTTCATCCAAAAGTAGATTCAAACGTTCGCGCGCAGAAAGCGGATTGTGGTGATTACATTTCGGGCAGACTTCGCTGTTTTGCTTCAACTCGGTTGAATAAACCGTTGCCGAACAAGACGGACATTTGTGCCACAGGCCTTCAGGGACGCTGGACGAACTGCTTCGGTTTTTAATTTTCGGAGGAAGAATTTTATCTAGCCAGCTCATGAATGACTCCTTGGAATTCAGAATTCAGACGGCCTGTTGAATGTAAGGCCGTCTGAAATAATGGAATAAAAAATTTAGCGAATCGCGTCTTTCAACTCTTTAACCAACACGCCTACCGCTTCGGCCTCGCTACCTGCGTGGCTTTCAATCTCTTTGACGATACGGCTGCCGACAATAACGGCATCCGCTACCGCACCAATTTTACGCGCATTCTCCGCATTATTGATGCCGAAGCCGACACCGATCGGAATATCGATGTATTTGCGCAAAAGCTCTATTTTACGCGAAACTTCTTCAGTATCCAAACTTGCCGCACCGGTCACGCCTTTGAGCGATACATAATACACAAAACCGCCGGCCACTTTGGCAATCGTTTGAATACGCTCCTCAGTTGTTGTTGGCGCAATAAGGAAAATACAATCAATACCTTGCGCTTTCAGCGACTCATGTAAAGGAGCAATGGTTTCTACAGGAGAATCCACAGTCAATACGCCATCCACGCCCGCGTCGGCAGCCGCTTGCGCAAACGCTTGATAACCCATTTTATGTACTGGGTTCAAATAGCCCATTAACACAATCGGCGTTTTATTATTGGTTTGGCGGAACAAACGTACTGTTTCCAATACGTCGTGCAAAGAAACATGATTTGCCAACGCCCTTTCGGCTGCACGCTGAATGGTCGGACCATCCGCCATCGGGTCAGAAAACGGCACACCCAGTTCCAAAATATCAGCACCATTAGCCACCAGGCTATGCATCAGTGCCAAGGTTGTCTCAAGGCTGGGATCACCCACCGTAATATAAGGAATCAGTGCTTTTGCGCCATTGAGCACTGAAAAAGTTTGTTGGATTCTGCTCATTTTCTGCTATCCATTTCATCGATTTGAATGTTGTCCGGCAACCTGTTTATTCTGCCGTTACATTTGTTTTAAAAACCTCAGTCTGCCATGAAAAAGCAGCATTTATCCGCATTATCTAATGACTGTTTCTTCTCAATCGGCAAACAAGAGGCTAAGTATAACATTTACGGCTATTTCATAGAATCATTTGCAATCAAGATTCTGATATTTTGAAAGCAATATAAAACAATAAAGGCCGTCTGAAAATCATTCAAACAGCCTTTATTAGAATCAATTATGCAAATCTTTGTATGCCTTCGCACTTTTGATCAAAATTTCCCTATCGATTACAGCTCGACATGGTGGTTTTGTTGTTCAGAACCCAGATGACGCTCCAAATCAGATAAAATCTGCGTCAGACCATGACGGACTTCTTCTGCATTGGCGGCAGGATTACCGTTTGCATCCAAAGCGCCACGGCTGAACGTATCGATATACGGTTCAAATGTATCTTTCAGTTTCAATAACTTAACTACATCTGAGCGCGTATATCTATCGCCACCGTATCCAATCACAACATTATTTTCATGTTGCCATTGGGCAAACTGAGCCGGGCTGATTTGCACCAATTGGCACATCTCATCCAACGTAAAATAACGCTTGGCAGGAATAACCGGATTATTGTTGTTTGTCATAGTAATGCTCCACCATGCCTTTGAGTTTTTGGCTGGCATGGAAAGTTACCACACGGCGTGCGGTAATCGGCACTTCTTCGCCTGTTTTAGGGTTACGGCCAGGGCGTTGGGGTTTGTCGCGCAATTGGAAATTACCGAAACCGGAAATTTTAATTTCTTCACCACGCGCCAAAGTGCTGCGGATTTCTTCAAAAAAGAGCTCGACGATTTCTTTGGCATCATTCTTGGTGACGTTGCTGACTTTGTCGACCAAAATATCAGCCAATTCTGCTTTAGTTAGTGTCATGTGTTTACCTTCATTCAAACTGGTGCAATTATTACCAAAATTCTTTTACAAATCAAGTCCTCACCAAAAAATCAAATATTATTGGTGATTTTTGGCGACAACTTTTATCTTATTTTAAGCGCGAAGCTGTGCGTCTTTTTCGGCTGCCGCTTTAATCATTTTCGCAACCAAAGGCTCGATGACTTCATCTGTCAGCGTGTTTTCCATATCTTGCAAAATGATTTTGACGGCAACGCTCTTCATGCCTTCAGGCACGCCCGTACCGCGGTAAACGTCAAACACGCTGATTTCTTGAACCAGCTTGTTCGCCGCCGCTTTTAGGGCATTTAACAAATCATCATGCGTCACAGCTTCAGGCATTACAAATGCCAAATCTCGGCGTGCAGGTTGGAATTTGGATACGGGCTGATAACGGGTTTTCTCACGACCCAATACCGCATCCATATCGATTTCAAATACCAGCGGCGCTTGTGGCAAGTTATATTTTTGCAGCCATTTCGGATGCAACTCGCCGACGAAACCAACTACTTTGCCGTCTGAAACAATATTGGCGGCACGTCCCGGATGCAATGCCGGATGTTCGGTCTTAACAAAGGATACTTCCTTGTTTTTCAAGAGGCTCTCAACATCAGCTTTCATATCGTAGAAATCTACGTTGCGTGTTTTCTCTCCCCATTGCTCAGGCAGTACGGAGCCATACCACAAACCGCCGATACGTTCGTTTTGAACAAATTGATCAGCCAAGTCTTTGCTAAACACGCGGGCAATTTCAAATACGCGTACGCGGTTTTGCTTACGGTTCAAATTGTTTTGCAAAACTTCCACCAAACCGCCAATAAGCGTAGAACGCATGACGGCATACTGCGCCGCCAACGGATTTTGCAGGCGGATAGGATTGGTATTGGCAGCAAAGTCTTGCTCCCATTGCTCATCCACAAACGCATAGCTGACCACTTCGCGGTAACCGCGAGCCGCCATTTCGTTATAAACCGCAAAACGCGGACGTTTGGTTTCAGGCAAAGCCAACATTTTCAGACGGCCTGAAGTATAGTCGTCGGGAATATTTTCATAACCGTAAACGCGGCCGATTTCTTCAATCAAATCGGCTTCGATTTCGATATCGAAACGGAAGCTAGGAGAAGTGACACGGAAGCCTTCTGCGGTTTTCTCAGGCTGCAAACCCAAGTGTTGCAAGATAATTTCGACTTGCTCGGCAGGGATTTCAACGCCCAATACCGTTTGCAGACGGCCTAAACGTAATTCGACCTGTTTTGCCTCAGGCAATTTTCCTTGTGCTTCAACCATTTCACCGGCTGCACCACCGCAAATCTGCAACACCAATTCGGTGGCACGCTCAATAGCGTCAGCTTGCAAGCGGTAATCCACGCCACGCTCAAAACGGAAAGAAGAATCCGAGCCAAAACCGTATTGACGGGATTTACCGGCAATAATCTCCGGAGCAAACCAAGCTGCTTCCAACACAATATTTTGCGTGTCGTCTGAAACCGCGCTTGCCTCGCCGCCCATCAAACCTGCCAAGCTCAACGCACCTTTTTCATCAGCGACCACCAGTGTATTGTCAGCCAAAGTAACCGTCTTCTCGTTCAGACACGCCAAAGTCTCGCCATTTTGAGCACGGCGGACAATCAAACTGCCTGACAGCTTGTCAGCATCGAAAACATGCATAGGCTGACCGATTTCCAGCATCACATAGTTGCCGATGTCCACCAATGCGGAAATGCTGCGGATACCGCTGCGTTCCAGACGTTGTTTCATCCAATCGGGAGTAGCCACTTTCGCATTAACATTTTCAATAACGCGGCTGATAAAACGGCCACAGTCGGCCGGTGCATCAATACGGACAGCCTGTTTTTTCTCGCTGCCGATAGAGGTCGTCTGAATTTCAACAGGCGTAAACACACATTGAGTCAACGCAGAAACCTCTCGCGCAATGCCTTTAACACTCAAGCAATCAGCACGATTAGGCGTAATTTTCAATGTGAACAGCGTATCGTCCAAATCCAAGTATTCGCGGATGTTGGTACCGACAGGCGCATCTTCAGGCAGAATGTGCAGACCATCTACACCATCATCAGGCAAACCCAGTTCATTGGTCGAACACAACATACCGTTTGATGGTACGCCGCGCATTTTAGTCGGCTTAATTTTGAAATTGCCCGGCAAAACGGCACCTGGCAACGAACACGGCACTTTAATGCCCGGCTTGACATTCGGCGCACCACAAACAATCTGAACCAACTCGCCCGTACCGGCATCAACTTGGGTAACGTTCAAACGGTCTGCATCAGGGTGTTTTTCAACGGATTTTACTTCGGCAACAACCACGCCACTGAAAGTAGGGGCAGCAGTATCGATTTCTTCCACTTCCAAACCGGCCATGGTCAAAAGATGTTCCAGTTTATCGGCAGAAAGATCAGGATTGGCTTGGGTTTTCAGCCATGAATAAGGAAATTGCATATTATTTTCTCTACTATCAGGCCGTCTGAAACAAATTTTTATCAGACGAAATCAGTAATATCTATTCACTTTTCAGACGGCCTATCAAAAGACCATCTGAAATTTATTTAAACTGCTTCAAGAAGTTCAAATCGTTATCGAAGAACAAGCGCAGGTCATTGACGTTGTAGCGCAACATGGCAAAGCGGTCGAGACCGATACCGAAAGCGAAACCGGTATATTTTTCAGGGTCGATATTGACGTTTTTCAATACGTTAGGATGTACCATACCGCAACCGCCAACTTCCAGCCATTTACCATTTTCGCCCATGATATCGATTTCAGCAGAAGGCTCGGTAAATGGGAAGAAAGACGGACGGAAACGTACTTGCAGGTCATCGCGTTCAAAGAAGCGGCGGATAAAGTCAGTAAACACAGCTTTCAAGTCGGCAAAAGTCACACCCTCTTCTACCCACAAACCTTCAGCCTGATGGAACATAGGTGAGTGAGTGGCATCACTGTCCACGCGGTAAACGCGGCCGGGGGCAATAATGCGGATAGGCGGCTCTTTTTTGTCGAGCATATAGCGGATTTGAATAGGCGAAGTGTGTGTACGCAAAACATCGCCGTTTTCAACGTAGAAGGTATCCTGCATCGCGCGCGCTGGGTGATTTGCAGGAATATTCAAGGCTTGGAAATTGTGGAAATCGTCTTCGATTTCAGGGCCGTCCGCCACTTCAAAACCCATACCGTGAAACAGCTCAACCACACGCTGCAAAGTCAAAGTAACTGGATGCAAACCGCCATACTCTTGCGCACGGCCCGGCAAAGTAATATCTAAGGCTTCTGCAGCCAATTGGGCTTGCAGCTTGGCTTCATTCAGAGCATCGCGTTTAGCATTAAAGGCCGTTTGAAACTGATTTTTGCATTCGTTGATCTGTGCGCCTATGGTTTTACGCTCTTCAGGAGACATTTGACCCAAAGTTTTCAAAAGTCCAGTCAATTCGCCGGTTTTACCAAGATAGCGTGCTTTAATTTGTTCTAAGGCATTGAAGTCTTGCGCGGCTTCAATAGCGGCAATACCTTCTGCAACGATACGGTTTACATTTTCCATAGTGGTTTATCGTCTGTTTGTTGATGGCAGGCCGTCTGAAATAACAAAGCCGTCTGTTGGATTTGATTGCAAACCCGTTCAGACGGCCTTTGTCTTACTGCGGCCAATCCGTTTGATAAGAGAGGCCTATTTTATCGCAAATTAGTATAAAAAAATAGAGTTTAAAGAAAGAAAATCAACTACATAGGATTTCTTTAAGAAAAGAAAAAAGGAAGCATAAGCTTCCTTTTTAAATAATCTTATCGAATTAAGCAGCCAAAGCAGCTTTAGCTTTTTCAACTAATTGTGCAAATGTAGCTTTATCGAATACAGCCAAATCAGCTAATACTTTGCGGTCGATTTCGATAGCAGCGCGTTTCAGGCCGTTCATGAATTTGCTGTAAGACAGACCATTTTCACGGGCACCTGCGTTGATACGAACGATCCACAGTTGACGGAATTGACGTTTGCGTTGGCGACGGTCACGGTATGCGTATTGACCGGCTTTCATTACCGCTTGTTTGGCAACACGGTAAACGTTTTTACGACGACCGCGGTAGCCTTTGGCTAACGCGAAGACTTTTTGGTGACGAGCACGAGCGGTAACACCGCGTTTTACGCGTGGCATATTCTAAACTCCTTAAGCGTAGGGCAACATTTTAGCAACAGAAGCCAAATCGCGTGAATCCACCATAGCGGTGCCGCGCAATTGACGTTTAGTTTTAGTGGTTTTTTTGGTCAGGATGTGACTTTTGAACGCATGACCGCGTTTTACACCACCGTTACCCAGTACTTTAAAGCGTTTTTTCGCGCTAGACTTGGTTTTCATTTTAGGCATTGGAAAACTCCATTCGTTATTAGATAAGGTATAAGGGGTTTTGAAATAAATTTCAAACACTTGGAACCCAAAATACCACGGTTTTTGCCGCTAATTAAACCTTATTTCGAGCGGCAATCGAAATAAGCCTTGCATTATAGCTTTATTTTTTCTTAGGCGCAATCATCATCACCATTTGGCGGCCTTCCATTTTAGGGAAGGACTCGATTTGTGCCACTTCAGCCAACTCTTCTTTTACGCGTTCAAGCAGTTGGGCACCCAATTGTTGATGGGCCATCTCACGACCGCGGAAACGCAATGTCACTTTGACTTTATCACCATCGGCAAGAAAACGGTTGATGTTGCGCATCTTGATTTGATAGTCGCCTTCATCAGTACCCGGACGGAATTTAATTTCCTTGATTTGTACCTGCTTTTGGTTTTTCTTGGCTTCGTCGCGCTTCTTGGCTTGTTGGTATTTGTATTTACCGTAATCCATCAGTTTGCAAACGGGCGGCTTGGCAGTTGGGGAAATTTCTACCAAATCGACATCTTGCTCTTCGGCCATAGCCAGAGCTTCACGAACTGAAACGACACCAAGCTGATCGCCTGACTCACTGATTAATCGCACTTCTTTGGCGGTAATTTCACCATTGATTCGTGCTTCGCGTTCTTGAGCGATGATGAATACTCCTATAAAAATTAATGATTGACGAGGGCGTCAGTGATTTCTTGCTGCAATTGTGCAATAAAATCATCTACATTCAAAGAACCCAAGTCTTCTGCTTTGCGGCGTACCGCAACTTTGTTTTCTTGTTTCTCTTTATCGCCGACAACGATTTGATAAGGGAAACGGTATTGGCTGTTGTCGCGGATTTTGTAACCGATTTTTTCGTTACGCAAATCCAATTCGACACGGAAGCCTGCCGCCTGCAACTTAGCAGCTACTTCTCGACAATAATCTGCTTGGTTCTCGGTGATATTCATAATCACCATTTGAACCGGCGCAAGCCACAATGGGAATGAGCCTGCATGGTTTTCAATCAGAATACCGATGAAGCGCTCCAATGAACCCAAAATAGCACGGTGCAACATTACAGGACGCGCACGGTCGTTGTTTTCTGTTACATATTCGGCATTCAAACGCTCTGGCAATACAAAGTCCAACTGCAGGGTACCGCACTGCCAAGAACGACCCAAGGCATCTTTAACATGGTATTCAATCTTAGGACCGTAGAATGCACCTTCGCCAGGCAATTCTTCCCACTCTACGCCGCAAGCGGTCAATGCATCACGCAGGCCTTGTTCGGCTTTATCCCAGACTTCGTCAGAACCTGCACGTTGCTCAGGGCGGAGTGACAACTTCACAGCAACATCATGGAAGCCGAATTGTTTGTAAATACGAACCAGCAATTCATTGAATGCACGTGCTTCATCAACGATTTGATCTTCGGTACAGAAGATGTGCGCATCATCCTGTACAAAACCGCGAACACGCATCAGACCATGCAATGCACCGCTTGGTTCATTGCGGTGGCAAGAACCGAACTCGGCCAAACGCATTGGCAAATCGCGATATGAGCGCAAGCCGTTATTGAAAATTTGCACATGACCCGGACAGTTCATCGGTTTAACCGCGTATTCGCGTTTTTCTGAACTGGTCACGAACATATTGTCTTTATAGTTTTCCCAGTGGCCGGATTTTTCCCAGAAGGTTTTATCCATAATTTGAGGCGTTTTCACCTCTTTATAACCGGCAGCATTCAACTCTTTGCGCATATGCTGCTCAATCACTTGCCACAAAGCCCAGCCTTTAGGATGCCAGAACACCATACCCGGCGCTTCATCTTGCAGGTGGAACAAATCCAATTGTTTACCCAGCTTACGGTGGTCGCGTTTTTCTGCTTCCTCGATGCGTTGGATATAGGCCTTCAATTCATCTTTACTTGCCCAAGCCGTACCGTAAATACGTTGCAACATTTCATTATTGCTGTCGCCGCGCCAGTATGCGCCTGCCAGTTTGGTCAGCTTAAAGTTTTTCAAGAAACGAGTATTGGGAACGTGAGGACCGCGGCACATATCGACGTATTCTTGATGATGATACATACCCATTGCTTCCACTTCAGGCATGTCTTCAATCAGACGCAATTTGTACTCTTCGCCGCGATCTTGGAAAATTTTGACAGTTTCTGCACGGGGCGTCATCACTTTAATGACGTCATAGTCTTGTGCAATCAACTCTTTCATGCGCGCTTCGATGGCAGCCACATCATCAGGGGTAAATGGTTTTTCAGTTGCAATATCGTAATAGAACCCGTCTTCAATCACCGGGCCGATAACCATTTTGGCATCTGGGTAGAGCTGCTTGACCGCATGACCGACCAAGTGCGCGCAGGAGTGGCGGATAATTTCCACGCCTTCTTTGTCTTTTGGCGTAATGATTTGAACATGGGCATCTTCGGTAATCGGATCGCAAGCATCCACCAATTTACCGTTAACCTTGCCCGCTACAGTTGCCTTTGCCAAACCTGCACCGATAGACGCTGCAATTTGCGCCACGGTAACGGGTGATTCATATTGGCGGACCGAACCGTCCGGCAAGGTAATGTTCAACATCAGAAAGCTCCAAAACATTAAAAAATAACGGCATAAAGCCGTTATGGAAATTTGGTAGGCACAATTGGACTCGAACCAACGACCCCCACCATGTCAAGGTGGTGCTCTAACCAACTGAGCTATGTGCCTTCATCTAAGTCGCTTATTGTAACGAAGCGTGTTCCCTTTTGCAAGCATCTGTAAATACTTTTCAGACGGCCTGAATATTTTTGTTTGATTTATACCTCATTTTTTATTCTCTCCGTCATTCAGGCCGTCTGAAGCATTGTTTTGACAAAGATAAAATCCAGCCGTCAACCAACGAAAAATCCTTTATAATCTGCCCTTTCATTTCGCACACACGCGAACGTCCAATCTATTATTACTATGCTCAAATTTACCTTACACAAAAAAGACGGTCATGCCCGACGCGGCACTTTGGAACTGAACCACGGCAAAATCGAAACGCCGGTATTTATGCCGGTCGGTACTTACGGTTCGGTCAAAGCGATGAACCCGCAAAACCTGCATGACATCAAAGCGCAAATCATCTTAGGCAACACTTACCATCTGTGGCTGCGCCCGGGTTTGGAAGTCATCGAACAATTCGGCGGCCTGCACGAATTTATCGGCTGGGATAAGCCGATTTTGACCGACTCGGGCGGTTTCCAAGTATTCTCGTTGTCCGACATGCGCAAGCTGACCGAAGAAGGCTGTACATTCCAAAGCCCGATCAACGGCGACAAACTGTTCCTCTCGCCCGAAGTGTCGATGAAAATCCAAACCGTGTTGAATTCCGACATCGTGATGCAGTTGGACGAATGCACCCCTGGCGAAGCAACGCATAGCCAAGCGCAAAAATCGCTGCAAATGAGCCTGCGCTGGGCGGAACGCAGCAAAAAGGCTTTTGAAGACCTGAAAAACCCGAATGCGCTGTTTGGCATTGTACAAGGCGCGATGTATGAAGATTTGCGTGAAGAATCGCTGAAAGGTTTGGAAGAGCTTGACTTCCCTGGCTTGGCCATCGGCGGCTTGTCCGTTGGCGAACCTAAGCCCGAAATGTACCGCATGTTGCGCGCCGTCGGCCCTATCCTGCCGGAACACAAGCCACATTATTTGATGGGCGTCGGCACGCCTGAAGACTTGGTGTACGGTGTGGCACACGGCGTGGATATGTTCGACTGCGTCATGCCTACCCGCAATGCGCGTAACGGCTGGCTGTTTACCCGTTTTGGCGATTTGAAAATCAAAAACGCCAAACACAAACTCGACAAGCGTCCGATTGATGAAAGCTGCACCTGCTACGCCTGTCAGAATTTCAGCCGCTCCTACCTGCACCATCTGCACCGTGTCGGCGAAATCTTGGGCGCACAACTCAACACCATACACAATCTGCACTTCTACCAAGTCATCATGGCCGAAATGCGCGAAGCCATCGAACAAGGCAAATTTGCCGATTGGCAGGTGCAATTCCATGAAAACCGTGCCCGCGGTGTGGATTAATCCTTTTAAAGGCCGTCTGAAATCAGGTTTGGATTCAAACTGCTTTTCAGACGGCCTCAATATTCTTAATTAATAAAGCACAATCATGTCCCGTTTCCATACCGAACCGCCCTTAGCCTACACCGCACAAAACCGTACCGCCGTCCTGCTGCTCAACCTCGGCACGCCTGACGCGCCCACTGCTACCGCAGTCAAGCCTTACTTGAAAGAATTTCTGTCCGATCAACGTGTTGTCGAACTGCCCAAGCTCTTATGGCAACCAATATTGCGCGGCTTGGTATTGACTTTTCGCCCGAAAAAAAGCGCATATGCCTATGAAAAAGTTTGGTTTAAAGAAGGTTCGCCGCTTGAGGTTTACACACACCGCCAAGCAGAAGCCCTGGCCAAACATTTGCCCGATGTCATCGTCCGTCATGCCATGACTTACGGCAATCCAAGCGTTGCCGACGTTTTAGCGGAACTCAAAGCCCAAGGCGTGGGCAAATTACTGGTCATCCCACTCTATCCTCAATATGCCGGCTCTTCTACCGGCGCGGCTTTGGATAAAGTATTTCAAGAGTTATTGCTGCAACGCAACCAAATAAGTGTCCGCACCGTCTCCCGTTATTACGACGATGCCGCCTATATTCAAGCCATGAAGCAGCATATTGAAGCCTATTGGACCCAAAACGGACGCAGCGAAAAACTGATGTTGAGTTTCCACGGCATTCCGCAAAAGCATCACGACGACGGCGACCCCTATCCTGACGAGTGCCACCATACCGCCAAACTGCTCGCGCAGGCATTGGGCTTGTCCGAACAAGAATACATCGTTTCTTTCCAAAGCCAGTTTGGCAAATCCCAATGGGTCAAGCCCAGTACGCAAGCCCTGTTTGATCAGCTGCCGAAACAAGGCACGACCAAACTCGACGTATTCTGCCCCGGCTTCCTGGCCGACTGCCTCGAAACCATGGAAGAAATCGCCATTATGGGACGCGAACAATTCCACGCCGCAGGCGGCAAAGAATACCGTTACATCCCCTGCCTCAACGATTCCGCCGACTGGATTGCCGCACTTGCACAATTAAGTCGGGCCAATCTGCAAGGCTGGATTTGACCTAAACCAAAGGCCGTCTGAAAAATCCACTTTCAGACGGCCTTTAGCGTTATCATCAAGTTATTCAAACGCAAACCAAGCGTGTAGCCATCAAAAACACTACTCAAAAAGGAACACATCATGACTGCACTCCGCCCTATCCTGCTCCTTCTGACCGCACTCAGCCTCCCAACCGCTTTTGCCGCTGATGCCACGCTGATGAGCAAAGGACAAAAGATTTACGAAACCAACTGCGCTGCCTGCCACGGTAAAAAAGGCGAAGGCCGGGGTGCCATGTTCCCGCCTTTATTCCAGTCCGACTATATCAACAAAAAACCGCAAGTCCTGTTGCAAAGCATGACCAAAGGCATCAACGGCCCGATTAAAGTAAACGGCAAATCCTACAACGGCTTCATGCCTTCTACTGCCATCAATGATGCCGATGTCGCCGCCGTTGCCACTTACATCATGAACGCCTTCAATAATGGCGGCGGTACGATTACTGAAGCAGATGTCAAAAAATCTCACGGGAAAAAATAAAACGTCTCTCCCTTAAGGGCCGTCTGAACATTTCAGACGGCCTTTTCGATATGGAACACATTCTTATTTCCATATTTATGGTTACGCAACATCAACAAACATACGCAAAAAACCGTCAAACCAAAAAAAGCATATACGTTTTGTGTTAAAGTAAACGTTATTTAGCGGCTGTTTTACGTCCAGGCCGTCTGAAAGGTTTTATGTTATGAACTTTTTCCGCAAGACTGTTTTATTTCTAGTCGTCCTCTCCATATTTGCCGCCTGTGGCTCCTTTATTTCCCAATACGTTTTGGGCATGAACCCGTGCGTATTGTGCATCCTGCAACGCTTGTGCGTATTGGCTATCGGGCTGTTGGCCATTGTTACGGCATTCAGTTCGCAAACTTCCAAATTTGCCCGCTCGCTCTCGGCATTGTTGATTGCCGCCCCGGCCGTTTACGGCGCCGGTGTCGCCGCCTATCAAATTTGGCTGCAAAGCCTGCCGCCCGGCACCGCCCCTTCTTGCGGCGCACCTTGGACTTTCCGCCTGCGCGACTGGCCTTTGTTCGATTGGTTTGAACCCATCGTCCGCGGCTTTGGCAACTGCGCCGAGCCGGACTATCTATTCAGCGTCGCCCTGCCGGTTTGGAGTGTTTTGTATTTCAGCTTCGTGGTATTGCTGCTGCTTTGGGCTTGGTTGAAAACCAGAAAAATCTAATTGGTTTCAATATAAAAAGGCCGTCTGAAATTTCAGACGGCCTTTTGTTCTTTAAACTGTTTAGTCCAAATTCAACACGGCAGAAGTGTAAACGTCTTGTACGTCGTCCAAATCTTCCAATGCGTCAATCAGTTTTTGCATCTTAACCGCATCTTCACCGCTCAACTCGGTTTCGTTTTGGGCGCGCATGGTAACGTCACCGTCAACAGATTTATAACCTGCCGCCTCCAAAGCCGATTTCACACCGGCCCAGTCATTCGGCGCGGTAACCACCTCGATGGAACCGTCGTCGTTGGTGATGACGTCTTCCGCACCAGCTTCCAAAGCTGCTTCCATCAGCGCATCTTCGTCAACGCCCGGTTCAAACACCAAATAGCCTTGATGAACGAAGTTGAACGCTACGCAGCCGTCGGTACCCAAATTACCGCCGTTTTTAGTGAACGCGTGACGCACATCGGCAACGGTACGGGTTTTGTTGTCGGTCAGACAGTCCACCATCAAAGCCGCGCCGCCGATGCCGTAGCCTTCGTAACGCAACTCGATGTATTCCACGCCTTCCAGATTGCCCGTACCTTTATCGATGGCACGTTGCACGTTGTCTTTAGGCATATTGTTTTCAGCGGCTTTTTCCAAAGCCAGACGCAGGCGCGGGTTTGCGCCGGGATCGCCGCCGCCCATGCGGGCAGCAACGGTAATTTCTTTAATCAGACGGGTGAAAATTTTGCCGCGTTTGGCATCTTGTCGGGCTTTTTTGTGTTGGATATTTGCCCACTTACTATGGCCTGCCATGTTGATTCCTTTCGTTTTTTCACGCGTTAAGGCGGAATTTGCTTCATTTGTAAGGCGTGCATTTTATCATAAGTTGCCTTTAGCCAAAATATTCAGACGGTCCGAACATTTGCAAAAAAGGCCGTCTGAAAACAAAAAAACCTTTTTTAAATAAAGAAGCACATTTTCGGCAACCCTTTGTCAGTTTTCGTTTTAATTCACGAAGGTTTACGGTATGATGACAAAACCGGTCAAAATTGTTAACAACTTAACCGGTATCGAATGGCAAAACGGCCTGCTCGCCGATGTTGCCAAACGCGAGAAATGAGTGGGAGTAGTTACCCGTATCATTTTATTTTTATTGTTTTTATTAAAGGTTTTATTATGGAAGAAATATTGTCTGCTCTGGTGGGTGCAGTCAATCTGGTTCTTTGGGACTACCTGCTGATTTATGCCTTAATCGGTATCGGCCTGTTCTTTACCCTGTACTTGGGCGCGCCGCAAGTGACCAAATTGGGGGCGGGTTTCAAATCCGTTTTCGGCGGCTTGTTCAGCAAAAAAGACAAAGACCACGAAGGCAAATCCCTGTCTCAATTTCAAGCGCTTGCCGTGGCGATTTCCGCGCAAATCGGTACCGGTAACGTTGCCGGTGTCGCCACTGCGATTACTGCCGGCGGCCCGGGTGCCATTTTTTGGATGTGGTTGTCTGCCATTTTGGGCATGTCTACCATTTTTGCAGAAGCCGTTTTGGCGCAAAAATACCGCGTGGTCAGCCACGGCAAATACATCGGCGGCCCTGCGTTTTACATCACACATGGCCTGACTCCGAAAATCGGCCGTGGTGCGGCGCGTTTCCTGTCCGGCTTTTTCTCTATCGCCTTGATTATCGCGCTGGGCTTCATCGGTAACGCGACACAATCCAACTCCATCGCCTCGGCCATGAATTTGGCTTTTGATATTCCCCCGATGGCTGTCGGCATTGCTTTGGCGGTATTCGCCGGCCTGATCATCATCGGCGGCATCAACCGCATTGCCGGTATCGCACAATTTGTCGTGCCGTTTATGGCGGTAATTTACATCTTGTGTGCCGTGATTATTTTGTTCAAATTCTCCGACCACATCATCCCGATGTTCCACAATATTTTTGTCGCCGCCTTCAATCCTGAAGCGGTATTGGGTGGTGCGGCCGGTATCGGCATGCGCGAGGCAGTCCGCTTTGGTGTGGCACGCGGCCTGTTTTCCAATGAAGCCGGTATGGGTTCGACCCCGCACGCTCACGCGACTGCCAACGTCAAACATCCTGTGCAACAAGGTATGGCCGCATTTATCGGTATCTTTATCGATACGCTGATGGTCTGCACGGCAACCGCGCTGATTATCCTGCTGACCGATGCCAACCTTTCCGGCGAAACCGGCGCGGCGGTTACCCAACTGGCTTTTAACAAAGCCTTCCCGGGTTTCGGTTCGCAATTGCTCGCCGTCTGCCTGACCTTCTTCGCCTTTACCACCATCATCGGCTGGTACTACTTCGGCGAATCCAATATCCGCTTCCTGTTCCGCGGCAAACACTTGGGCATCTACCGCGCACTGGTTTTGGTGGCCATCGTATTGGGTACCTTGGGCAAAGTGGATTTGGTTTGGAGTATGTCCGATATGTTCAACGGCTTTATGGTCTTACCGAACTTAATCGCCCTCTTCCTACTGCGTAAGGAAATCCGTGCAGTTTACGATGATTATCTGGCGCAAACCAAAGCAGGCAAAGAGCTGACCTACAACTATGAATTCCACGAATTCCACGACAAAAACCCAGGTTAACGACAAACAAAAACCTCTCAGTCAAACTGAGAGGTTTTTTTATTTCAGGCCGTCTGAAACTACAACACATAAAAATAAATGCTGATAAATTGCGTCAAACTGCCTGCCAAGACAAATAAGTGCCAGATACCGTGGCCGTGGCGGATTTTCGTATCGTTGATAAACCAATAAATCCCCGCACTATACAATACGCCGCCCAACACCAGCCAAAATAATCCACCGGCCGAAAGCGACTGTATCAGCGGCCATACAGCTACCACAATCAGCCAGCCCATCAACACATAAATCACCATTGACAGCAGCCGCTTCTCGCTTTTGCGCCCGATCGTCAGCTCCTGAACAATGCCCAGCAAAGCCAGCCCCCACGACACACCGAAAAGCGACCAGCCCCAGCCGCCGTGAAGGGTAATCAGCGTAAACGGCGTATAGCTGCCCGCAATCAAAAGATAAATCATACAATGATCGACCTTTTGCAAAATCGCCTTGGCTTTCGGCTGCGGAATACTGTGGTATAAGGTTGAGCCCAAATACAGGAGCAGCAGGCAGACTCCGTAAGTCAGTGCACCGGCAATCCGATAGCCGTCCGCCGATTCCACCGCTTTTACCAGCATCAGCACCAACGCCGCCACTGCCAAAAAGAAACCGGCCAAATGGCTGTACGCATTAAATCTCTCGCCGTGATACATAAACCATTCTCATTTATAAAAGACCAAAGTGTACGCCAAGACAGGCGCTTCGTCAGAGAAATCGGGTTAAAAATAAGTTAAAGCGCAAAGGCCGTCTGAAAAACACGGCTTTGCAATATAACAAAAACATCTTTGCAACAAACAAACCATTCTTTCCCTTTTTCAGACGGCCTCACTAAAGTATCGACTGTCGCCAAGGTTGCAAAGAGAGAAAAAATGTCTATCCAAAACCACCACCTCGACTGGCTCGAGGCCGAATCCATCTACATCATCCGCGAAGTCATTGCCAATGCCCAAAATCCGGCCTTGCTGTTTTCCGGCGGCAAAGACTCCGTCGCATTGCTGGCGCTTGCCGTCAAAGCCTTCCAAATCGAAGGCCGTCCGCTGAAGCTGCCGTTCAAACTCCTGCACGTCGATACCGGCCACAATTACCCCGAAGTGATTCAGTTCCGCGACGACACGGTTGCGCGTACCGGCGTACAACTTGTGGTTGGCAGCGTAGAAGAATCCATCCGCAAAGGCAGCGTCGTCTTGCGCCGCGAAACCGATTCACGCAACGCCGCCCAAGCCGTTACACTGGTTGAAACCATCGAAGAACAAGGCTTTGATGCACTGATGGGCGGCGCACGCCGCGATGAAGAAAAAGCACGCGCCAAAGAACGCATCTTCTCTTTCCGAGACGAGTTCGGCCAATGGGACCCCAAAAACCAACGTCCTGAATTATGGTCGCTCTACAACACACGCCTGTTCCAAGGCGAAAACATGCGCGTGTTCCCGATTTCCAACTGGACGGAATTAGACATCTGGCAATACATCGCACGCGAAAAACTCGCCCTGCCGCCGATTTATTACACCCACAAACGCGAAGTGGTCGAACGAAACGGCCTGCTCGTTCCCGTTACCCCGTTAACCCCAAAACGCGAAGGCGAAATTGCCCAAATCCGTGATGTCCGTTTCCGCACCGTCGGCGATATTTCCTGCACCTGCCCTGTTGCCAGTACCGCTGCCACGCCGGAAGACATCATTGCCGAAACCGCCGCTGCGACCATTTCCGAACGCAGCGCCACGCGCATGGACGACCGCGTATCGGAAGCGGCAATGGAAGAGCGCAAAAAACAAGGCTATTTCTAAACCGGTTTTTCAGACGGCACATATATATTTCAAACCCGAACAACACGGCAAAGCCATCCGCCCCTGCCGTGTTGTTTGCTTTATTATTCTTGCAAATATCATTTAACAACAAAAGCTTAATCAAAAATCCTTACCAAGCGACAAACAATAAAACATAAACAAACATGGTATAATGAACGCTTATAGGCAGAGATTTAGACAAAAGTCTCAGGCCGTCTGAAGGAGGAAAAACATGAATCGACGCGTTTATATCGTACATGGCTTTGAAGGCAATCCGCACGGCAACTGGTTTGACTGGCTTTGCGCCCAAGTCAAAAGCACCGGCGCACAAGCAATCTCCCTCGCCATGCCCAATCCTGACAAACCAAGCACGACCGCGTGGCAGTTTACCCTTGACCAGCACATCGGCAAGCCTGATGCCCATACCTTCCTAGTCGGCCACAGTCTCGGCTGCATTACCCTCCTTCACTTCCTCAGCCGCCAACAGCCGCAAAAAATCGGCGGTCTGCTGCTTGCCGCCGGTTTTGCCGATACGTTGCCGCCCCTGCCTGCGCTTGATGCCTACATTAAAGCAGCGTCGCCCGATTTCGACATCCTGCGCAAAATCGACATGCCCAAACACTGTCTGGTTTCCGACAACGATACCCATGTTCCACCCGAACTGACTTTGGACATGGCGGCCAAACTCAAAAGTCCTGTTACCCATATTCCCGAAGGCGGCCATTTGATGGCTTCGGACGGCTTTACCCAACTGCCGCAGGCTTGGGAAGCGCTGAAACCCATGTTGACCGAATAAACACACAATATAATCCGATTTTCAGACGGCCTAGTGAGCCTCCCTTCCCCATAACAGGCCGTCTGAACGACAATAAAAAACAACCTGTCCTTTCAAGCAGGTTGTTTTTTATTGTCTCCTTGACGGCAAATTTAATATTGCACCGTCCATTCGATCTCGCCGCCGGCCCTCATCGGTACAAGCTCGCCATCGCCGTAAGGTACGCTGGCAGGTACGGTTTGCGTTTGTTTGAGCAATGTGATGGTATCGGAATTTTCAGGCAGACCGTAGAAACGCGGGCCGTTTTTAGAAGCAAAGGCTTCCAGTTTGTCCAACACGCCTGCTTTCTCAAACACTTCGGCATAAAGCTCGATGGCGGTCATCGCGCTGAACATACCGGCACAACCGCAAGCATTTTCTTTGGCAGTTTTAGCATGTGGCGCAGAATCCGTGCCGAGGAAGAATTTATGCGCCTTATCGCCGGTAACGGCAGCAACCAAAGCCTGACGGTGGGTTTCACGTTTAAGTACAGGCAGGCAGAAATGATGAGGGCGCACGCCGCCGACCAAAAGGTCGTTGCGGTTGAGCAGCAAGTGTTGCGGCGTCACGGACGCGGCCACATTATCGCCTGCTTCCAATACCAGTCGGGCTGCTTCGGCAGTAGTGATGTGTTCAAACACGACTTTAAGATTCGGCACTTG
>NZ_CATNVN010000014.1:0-20455 GCF_951230505.1 uncultured Neisseria sp. | reverse complement strand
TGCATAGTCTTGACGGACTCCTCGCCCGTTGGCATACATCAAACCCAAACTATGTTGGGCTTTGACATGCCCTTGTTCTGCAGCCTTGAGAAACCACTGCACCGCCTCTGCATAGTCTTGACGGACGCCTTGCCCACTGTCATACATCACGCCCAAATTGAATTGGGCACCGGCATACCCTTGTTCTGCAGCCCTACGATACCACTGCACTGCCTGTGCATAGTCTTGACGGACTCCAAGTCCTTTGTCATACATCACGCCCAAATTATATTGGGCTTTAGCATTCCCTTGCTCCGCAGCTTGAAGCGTTTCCTGAAAATCCGATACGTCATCCGCCCATGCCGCTTGCTTCAAGCCCAAGGCAATCAGGGCGGCGTCAAGCCATTTGGTTGGTTGTTTCATGGTTTTACTCCTGTTTTAGTATAAGGCGGGTTTCAGCCGCCGTTAACGATAGGACGGGGCGGATTGCCGCCGCAGGTTTATTGCGCGTTCAAATGCCGTCTGAAAGGTGTTCAGACGGCATAGATTCAGCGGATTTTGAGGGTACTCAAACCAATCAGCACCAAGACGATGGTAATAATCCAGAAACGGACGACGACTTGGGTTTCTTTCCAGCCTTTTTGTTCGTAATGGTGATGAATCGGCGCCATCAGGAAGATGCGTTTTTTGGTTCGTTTGTACCAACCGACTTGCAACATAACGGAAATGGCTTCAACAACAAACAGGCCACCCATGATGACGAGGACAAATTCTTGGCGGATGATGACGGCAACGGTACCGAGCGCCGCGCCAAGCGCGAGCGCGCCGACATCGCCCATAAAGACTTGCGCCGGATAGGCGTTAAACCACAAAAAGCCGAGACAGGCGCCGCACATGGCGGTACAGAAAATCACCACTTCGTTTGCGCCGGCAACGTAAGGCAATTGCAGGTATTGGGCAAATTGGGAGTGGCCGCTGGCATAAGCAAAGATGGCAAGACCGGCGGCAACAAGTACAACGGGGAATGCGGCCAAGCCGTCCAAACCGTCGGTCAGGTTAACGGCATTGGATGTGCCGACGATGGTCAGGTAGGACAATACCAAGAAGCCGACTACACCAAGCGGCAAGGCAACTTGTTTGAAGAAGGGAACAATCAGGATATTGTTGGCGGAATTTGTCGCAAGGTAGAACAATGCCAAACCAGCGATGATGGCAACGCTGGACTGCCACACCATTTTAAATTTGGCAGACACGCCGTTAGGGTCTTTATAAACCACTTTGCGCCAGTCGTCGTAAAAACCGAGTGCGCCGGTAGCAAGCAGGACGCCTAAGAGAATCCAAATATAAGGATTTACCCAGTTGCCCCACAAGATTGTGGACACGGTAATGGCGGTCAAAATCAGCGAGCCGCCCATGGTTGGCGTACCGTTTTTGATCAGGTGGGTTTGAGGGCCGTCGGTACGGACGGCTTGACCGACTTTGAGCGCAGTCAGCTTGCGGATGGTCCACGGACCCAACAATAATGAAAATACCAGCGCAGTCAGCGCGGCCATTACGGCACGGAATGTGGTGTATTGAAAAATATTCAGACCGGTTAACCAGTTACTGAAATGTGCGAGCCATAAAAACATGGGGCTTCCTTTTTTGTTTTTGTTGTTACAGCGGGCTTATTGCCCAATTAAAAATAAATCGGTATGCCGTCTGAAATTACAGACGGCCTTGTTGAGTAAGATTATTTTTCTACCACGCAAATCGGATAGTTTCCAGGATTCTTTCCGCCGCCCAAGTCCAAGCAGGTATCTTCATAAATAAATGCCTGTACTTTCATTCCGGCATAAAACGTGGCAATCAGCAAACCAGCCAATAGAAAAATCTTTTTCATATTTCAGACGGCCTTTTACGCAGTTGTTGCTGCCAACGCCTCGACCACTTCTTCCATCTTCATAAAGCGTGAGCCTTTGACCAATACAGTAGCGCGTTCAGGCAAATTGTGGCTCAACACTTGAATCAGCGGATCTTTGTCAGCAAACCACAAACCTTCCGCGCCAAATGTTTCCGCCGCTTCAACGCTGTTGTCGCCAACAAAATACGCGGCCTCGATGCCTTTATCCCGTGCATACGCGCCAACTTCGGCGTGCATGGCAGCGGCTTCATCCTCACCCAATTCGCCCATGTCGCCCATCACAAAAATACGCGGCGCAGGCATAGCGGCGAGCACATCAATGGCGGCTTTCATGCTGTCAGGGTTGGCATTATAAGTATCGTCAATCAAAGTCGCGCCTTTAATGCCTTGCTTGATATTCAGACGGCCTTTGATATTGCTGAAATTTTTCAGGCCGTCTGAAACTTCGGCAAGGCTCAAACCTGCCGCCAAAGCCAGAGCCGCCGCCGCTACGGCATTATGTACGTTGTGACGGCCGGGGACTGGCAATACCACGGCAACACGTTCATTGCCACGCACCAAATCAAACTCGCAGGACAACGGTTTCAACTCAATATTTTCTGCATGGACATCGCCACTGGCAACGCCGAAAGTCTGAGCGTTCAATTGCGCAGTAGCCGCTTCAAATGTAGCGATATTGGCATCTTCGCACGGAATCAGCGCAATGCCGTCTGAAAGCAAACCTTCGTAGATTTCACTTTTAGCTTTAGCAATATCTCCGACACCATCAAAACCGCAACCGACATGTGCGCGCAAGGCATTATTGACCAAAGCAACATTCGGACCGGCAATTCGGGTCAGCAAAGACAATTCACCAAAATGGTTCATACCCATTTCAATGACGGCATAGCGATGTTTTTCGTTCAGTTTCAACAAAGTCAGTGGCAGGCCGATATGATTGTTGAAATTGCCGGCAGTCGCCAACACAGCTTCATTACCGAATCGATGACGCAATACGCCAGCCAACATCTCTTTAACCGTCGTTTTGCCGGAAGAGCCGGTAATGCCGAAGACAAACGGATTCACATTTTCACGCCATGCCTTCGCCAGTTTTTGCAAAGCCACAAGCGTATCGTCAACCTTCAATGCGCCTTCCAGAGCCGCGCAATCTTCGCGCGAAACCACAACTGCCGTTGCCCCTGCTGCCAAAACATCTTCAACAAAGTCATGCGCGTCAAAGCGCTCTCCGGCAAGCGCGAAAAATACGTCGCCTTCCTGAATATCGCGGCTGTCTGTAACAATACGCGAAACGGGTTGATTTTCAGACGGCATCGGAAGGTTGAGGGTCTGACAAATAAAATTAAGGTCTAGTGGTTTCATGATTGTGTTTCTTGTCCTTGTTCTAACGGCTCCACATTTTTATCCGTATTTTGGGAAACCATTTTTAAATGACGATAATTGCGTCTTGCCAGCACAATAAAAAGAATAGCGGCAAAATTTACACCGACAGTAAGCTTATGTACCGTAAGGCTAAATGATAATTGCAGTACACTTTCTATATAATACGTAAAAGAAAATGCCTCTCCTACAAAGACTATTTGCAACAAGCATGGCGTGTACACATATATCATTCTATTAAAACCTATTTCACGGAATTTAAACGCATTCCATGCTGCAGACAGCGCCAACACACCCAAAATGAAAAGTAAAATCCCAAAAAACACAGCCCATGCCATGTTGTTAATCAGTCCTTGCACACTCTGAATTGATGCCAGAATCAACCAAACCACGCCCTGCACAAAAGTCAGCCATGCCATAAATTTGCCGCTTTTGGGCAATTTTTTATAATCAGGAAATGTATTGGAAAACCAACTTTTCATACTATAAATCACTTTCTCTTATCAACTGCCGATTTTCCCGTACTGCTGGTAATCGGAAAAACACAATACAATGGTTTTACCGTTTTGGCGGTAGGGGTGACAAAGGCTGTAATTGCCGTCTTTTGCCTCATAACGTATTTCATTTGTTTGTCCGGCAAATACCCTCTGCAAGTATTCACGCTCGCTCAAATGCGGAGCATTAAAGATATTACGTTTTGCTGATCGTTTCTTTACTGCCATTCCGAGTAACGACAAAACCATTATCATCGCCTACCCCCTGAGCATTAGGTGCCTGCTCATCAATCCCACTTAACTGGGAATCAGCTGAGAAAGCCAAATAAACCTGTTTATTACCGATCGTATCCGGCACAATCACTGTAGCTGCTTTAAAGGCAGAATCTTCCTTCGACATCAGCTCAAGGATTAACGCTGCTTTTTTGATGTACGCCAAGTCAAAACGATAATCTGCCAACGCGTTGATTTGCGATGGATTATCCTTGACGATACGCTCTAACGATTGAGTCAAAATCTGACGTTTTTTCTGAACAGTCAGATAATTTCCGCCAAATAACAAGGCTGCTAAAACAGGAAATACTGCCAACAACAAATATAAGGTTTTCCGGCCACCTTTGCTTTCTTCCTCTTGTCCTCGCTCAGCAATACGGGTCAAATTCAGCATGATGTTCAGTATCAAAGCACCCGCCATCACGGCAAAAATCCCCAAAATACTCATCAGGAAAATTTCCGTAATGTATTCGCGGAATACCTTAAGCCCGAAAACATTGGATAAAATCAGAACAAATACCCAATACACCAGCAGCACGACTGCCACCATACCGACGATATTCGTTGCCTTAACCAATTTCTTTGCGTTCATACTCTCAAATCTTGTTCAGACGGCCTATCTATTCTGATTAATCAGCGGATACGGATTCACCGCGCCGCTGGGTAGATACACGCCATAATGCAGATGGGCCGGTGTGGTTCTGGCGTTGCCGGTTTTACCGACATAGCCGATGACCTGTCCTTCTTTTACTCGCTCATACAGGCGGATACGGGCAAATTTATTCAGGTGGGCATAGTAATCGCACCCGGCCCTTGGATACCGATGACTTTGCCACCCAATCGGTTACGCCCGATTTTGGTTACGATACCGGGCGTGGTACTGCGTATCGGCGTATTTTTCTTAGCAAAAATATCCACACCTTCATGCCTGCGCCCCTGACTGCGCGCCGCGCCCCAAGTATCGTCAAAACGCTTGCCTTTAACAGGATTAGGCAGGCTTTGTTCGGCCGGAGGCTGTTGCGCCCTCAACTGCTCGATTTCGGCAGTAGGACGCGGAAGTTGTTTGGTTGTACAGCCTGCGAATAAAACTACGGCTGCACTGATTAATAAGGTTTTTGTCGGCATTTTCAGCATCAACTCGGTCTCCTTGTTGTTCAGACGGCCTTGTTAAAAAGTCTTCTGGAACAAACAACTGTGATGGGTTTAATGGCTGACGTGCCGTAATGCGTGTGTCGTATTGCTTTTATTGTATATGTTTAAATCTTTTTCAGACGGCCTTAAGGTTTTGGGCCGTCTGAACATTTGCGATATGGCTTATCCACGCTCTGCCAATGCTTTTTCTGCAATTTCAAAATCGGAGAAATGGTGCTTCACGCCTTGTACATCCTGATAGTTTTCATGCCCTTTACCGGCAATTAGAATGATGTCGTTCGTAGCAGCCTGCTCAACCGCATAACGAATGGCAACGGCGCGATCAACTTCGACACGTTCAGGATTAGGTACGGCAGGCAAAATATCGTTGATGATGTCTTGCGGATTTTCCAAGCGCGGGTTATCGCTGGTAACCACTACTTTATCGGCACCCTGAACTGCTGCCGCACCCATCAATGGGCGTTTGCCACGGTCGCGGTTACCGCCGCAGCCGAATACGCACCACAAAGCCGCGCCCTGTGGTTTGATTTCCTGTAAAGTGGAGAGTGCTTTTTCCAGTGCATCGGGCGTGTGGGCATAATCGACAACGACCAAAGGTTTGCCGCTGTTCATAATGCAATCCATACGGCCTGAAGCAGGACGGATTTTTGCCAGCACTTCCAAAACGTTATTGAGTGGATAACCGTTGGCACACAGCAAGGCAACGCAGGCGGCGAGGTTTTGCGCGTTGAACCGTCCGAGCAGACGGGTGCGGCATTTTCCTTCGCCCCATGGTGTTTGGAATACGGCTTCCATGCCGTCTGAAGAAGCGGTGAAATCGGTAATGCGGATATCGGCTTGCTCGCTGAAACCATAGCCATAAACGGCTAAATCGGGACAGTCTTTTTTCAGACGGCCTGCGAGTTCTGCACCGTATGCGTCATCAACATTGATGATGGCGTGTTGCAGACCATGCCAGTAGAACAGGCGCGATTTGATGGCACCATAGGCTTCCATGGTGCCGTGATAGTCGAGGTGGTCGCGGGTGAGATTGGTAAAGATTGCACTGCAAAACGGCACGCCGTTAACGCGCGATTGGTCAAGGCCATGGCTGGAAACTTCCATCGCGGCGGCTGTTGCGCCTTGCTGGCGGAAGCGGTAGAGCAGGGTTTGAACATCAACGGGAGCTGGCGTGGTATGCGTGGTCTCTTCCAATGCACCCCAAAAACCGTTGCCGACTGTGCCGATAATGGCGGTTTTTTCGCCCAACAGATCGGCAGCTTGCGCCAGCCATTGTGTGATAGAGGTTTTACCGTTGGTACCGGTTACGCCCCAAACTTTAAGGCCGTCTGAAACGTTGCCGTAAACTTGCGCCGCCAACATACCGGCGCGATGTTTTAAATCTTTAATGCCTTGATTGGGTACTTTCCATTCGGGATTCCATGTGAATTTGCCGTCATCATCCCAAAAAACAAAGGTCGCACCGTTGGCGATGGCGGCAGGAATATAGCTGCGACCGTCCGTATATTCGCCCTGACAGGCAACGAAAATGTCACCCTGTTTAATTTGTCGGCTGTCTGAATGCAACAAACGCCCTGCTGCGTTTTCACACAGCAGAGGCGGAAAGTTGGTTTCAGCCAAGGGGGTTAACTTGCTGAACATAAACAATATCTCTTTGATTGTTTGGATTATGACGGTACTTTGACAGTAGCGGTATTACTCAAAGGCTTGGTCGGGGAAACGCCCAAGATGTTCAAGCTTCCGCTCATGACTTCTTTGAATACAGGACCGGCAACCACGCCGCCGTAATAGCCGTTGGCAGTCGGTTCGTCGATGGTAACTGCCACAATCACGCGTGGATTTTTAGCCGGAGCAAAACCGATGAACGTACCGACGTGTTTGTTGTCCACATAGCGGCCATTGACCAGTTTACGCGCCGTACCGGTTTTCGCACCTACATCGAAACCATCGACAGCACCGGCAGTACCGGTACCGCCGGCTTCAGTAACGGAAACCATCAACTCGCGCACTTTTTTCGCAGTAGAGGCTTTGATGACGCGCTTGCCTTTAGGGGCAACCGCTTGTTTTTCAAAGCTGACCGGCAACAATTCGCCGTCATGGGTCAGGACAGTATAGGCTCGCGCCAATTGCAGCAGACTTAATTGCAGGCCATAACCGAAAGACATGGTTGCCTGTTCGATTTTTTGCCATCTGCGCCAGCTTCTCAACAAACCTGCAGTCTCACCAGGAAAGCCTGAATGCATGCGCACGCCCACACCTAAATCGTGATAGAAATCGTACATTTCTTTAGGCGTAAACATGGCAGAAAGTTTACTGGTACCGACGTTGGAAGATTTTTGCATAATGCCGCGCACATCCAAAGTAGGATAAACGTGGGTATCCTGCACGGTAGCCGGACCAATTTTGTAAGGCAGGGTATTGAACGTATCGGTTGCATCCACTTTGCCTGAATCCAATGCTTTGGCAATGGTAAACGGCTTCATGGCAGAACCTGGTTCAATCATGTCGGTTACGGCGCGGTTGCGGCGCTGTTCGCTATTGGCTTGACCCGGTTGATTCGGATCGTAAGCCGGGCTGTTGACCAACGCCAAAATCTCGCCAGTTTGTGCATCCAATACCACAACTGTACCCGCTCTGGCTTTGTGATAAGCCACAGCCTTATTCAACTCGTCATAAGCCAGCGTTTGAATACGCTGATCCAAAGACAAAATCATGTCTTGGCCGTTTTTAGGCACGCTGTTGCGTGGAGAGTCGAGGCTGTCAACGATATTGCCTTTGTTGTCACGCAATACGACTTTCGCACCATCTTCACCGCGCAGACTGTCTTCACGGGAAAGCTCCAAGCCCTCCTGACCTTTGCCGTCAATATTGGTAAAACCGATAACATGCGCAAACAGATTGCCCATCGGGTAATGGCGTTTCAATTCTTTTTGGAATGCGATGCCTTTAATGCCCAATGCCTTGATTTCTTCTGCTTTCTCGTAGCTGAGTTGACGTTTCAGGTAGATAAAGCCTTTGTCTTTTTTAGACAATTTATTTTTCAAAACTTCAACAGGCACATCGGCAATGGCCGACAGTTTCTCCAACTGCTCGTCAGTCGGCATTTCCTCCATACCGGAAGGCATGGCATACAATGATTCGGTAGGTGCGCTCAAAGCCAATGTAGCACCATTGCGGTCGGTAATCATACCGCGTGATGCAGGCAGCGGAAGTGTGCGCACAAAACGTTGGTCGCCCTGATTTTTCAAAAACTCATGCTGACTGGTTTGCAGATAAACCCCGCGCACCAACAGACCGGTAAATGCCAGCGCAACAGCACCCAGCACCAAACCAATACGTCCGTTACTTGTCAGCGGTTTTTTTGTTTTTGTGGTTCCAGACAGCATTTGAGGTTTATATTCGTTCTTAATTAACATGTTGGACTTCTCATGACTTAGCTGCTCAGTGAGCTATTAATTCCCGTAAACACCTTGAAAACAAGGCTATATTCTTATTTTTTGCGTTCCAGCATAGCCGTATTATGCGCACCAGGCGGAAGCAGATGTTGCTTTTCGGCCGCCACTTTAATCAGTTTGTGGTTTGCCAATCTTGCTTGCTCCAATTTCAAGCGCGCGTAATCCTGTTCCAACTGAATTTCCCGCTTTTGCGCCTTATCCAACTCGATAAAGTGCAAGCGCGACTGGTTTTGCTTAAACACCACGGCAAAGGCAGAAACCGTCACCAAAACTAGTAATAAAATATTCAACTTACCCATTTAAAACTTTCAGACGGCCTGCCAACAGAAACATCCCTTGCGACAATGCCGAAACGCTTTCCCTAGTCAACAACCGAAAATTCGCCGCTGCTGCGCTCCGCCACCCGCAAAACCGCACTGCGTGCACGCGGATTAGCTTCAGTCTCTGTCGAACCCGGTTTGATTGCTTTGCCCACAGCCTTCAAAGGCGGCTGAGGCAAATCCGCTTCCTTAACCACTGCCCAACGGGGCAAAGGCGCATGTTGCGAATATTTTTTAATAAACTGCTTCACAATTCTGTCTTCCAGCGAATGGAACGCAATGACAGCCAAGCGTCCACCCTCTTTCAGACGGCCTGCAACCTGCGGCAAAACTGCCTCTACCTCTTCGAGCTCGCGGTTAATAAAGATGCGAACTGCTTGGAAGGTGCGCGTTGCAGGGTCTTGTCCGCGCTCACGAGTACGGACGTTTTGCGCCACAAGCTGCGCCAGCTTGCGGGTTGTATCGATAGGACTTTCCTCCCGTTGCGCAACAATGGCGCGCGCAATCTGGCGACTAAACCGCTCTTCACCATAATTCTTAATAACCTCGTGTAAATCCTGTTCGGATGCGGTTGCAATCCATTCCGCCGCAGACATCCCACGGGTCGGATCCATCCGCATATCCAACGGCGCATCAAAGCGGAAACTGAATCCGCGGCTGCCATCGTCAATTTGCGGCGACGAAATCCCCAAATCAAAAAGCGCACCGTCAATCTTATCGATGCCCAATTCATCCAAGGCCGTCTGAAATGTTTCAAAACCATTGTGTACGACACTGACACGTTTATCTTGAGCCGCCAGCTCATTAGCTACCGCAATCGCCTCCGGGTCTTTATCAAAAACAACCAAACGACCCTGCTCGCCCAAACGTGACAAAATCAGCCGGGAATGCCCTCCCCTACCGAAGGTACCATCCACATAAATCCCGTCTTCACGGATTGCCAACGCATCCACCGCCTCATGCAACAAGACAGTAACATGCTGATAATTTTCAACTTTACTCACAATTGCAAATCCGTTTGACTCAATTGGAAAGCCAATTCATCAGGATCGATATCCAAAGCCTGATTCATTTCCTCTTCCCAATGTTCGCGACCCCACAACTCCATACGGTTTGCACGGCCAACCAAAGTAACTTCTTTTTCAAAATCCACGCGTTTGCGCAGATTCGCCGGAATCAAAACACGTCCGGCGCTGTCCCACTCCAAAATCTCCGCATTGTGCAGCAGCAGATTTTGATACCGTTGCAAAGACTCATTGCCGGCCACTTTCAACTTCAAAATCTGCTCGGCTTTTTCTTCCCAAACGGGCTCGGGGTACATCAATAATTTTTTTCGGGAATCCAGAGTGATCACAATTGCAGGCGTATAACGGCGCAGCAAAATATCGCGGAATTTGGCAGGAATCGCCAACCGCCCTTTACTGTCCATACTCAATTCATGAGCACCGCCAAACACATCACACCCCAAATTCGATTAAAATAAAACAGAGTGGGATTAAAAATCCCACCTTCCTAAAATATTTCGTTTTCACTTCCACGGAACACTTTTTAGGAAAAAGTAACCACTCTCACCCACTATGCCCCACTAACCGACACTATAAGAAATTTTGGCAATCAGGTCAAATCAACCCTTTATCTGAAATGAAACACTAAACACTTAAAATTCAATAGCTTATATATATAAAAATGCATGACAAATTAATATGCCAGCCATTTTATATGGCATAAAACACCATATCTAGTATTGTTTATATTTTTAAAATACTACATATAGTATTTTTACACCCGATTACCACCTCTCTCACAAGGGGCTATAATATACAAACAAATTCAAATTTTTTACATTATCTAACAGTCATGAAGCCACAACTCCCCCTTCCTTCCCCTGATGCACAAGCCTCTTCAGCACACCTGACGAAGCTCATAAAAAACGAAATTGAACAACATCAAAACTGGATACCCTTTTCCCGTTTTATGGAGCTTGCCCTTTACACACCTCAATACGGCTATTACAGTGGAGGCAGCCATAAAATCGGCACAGACGGCGACTTCATTACTGCCCCAACCCTCTCCCCCCTATTCGGACAAACCCTTGCCAAACAACTTGCCGAATTATTGCCACAAGCAGCAGGCAATATCTACGAATTTGGTGCAGGTACAGGACATCTCGCTGCCACACTCTTGCAAAACCTTTCAGATGGCCTGAATCATTACTATATTATCGAACTATCGGCAGAGCTTGCAGAGAGACAACGCCAATATATTCTTGAACATACCTCCCCAGAAGTAGCCGCCAAAGTCATCCACCTCAGCACATTGCCCGAACATTTTGACGGCATCATCATCGGCAACGAAGTATTGGATGCTATGCCGGTGGAACGCTTGATTTATCAAGATGACGGGTTTCAACAAATCGGTGTCAGCCTAAAGAATGACGAGTTAATCGAAGCCATCAGACCATTGGCCCAAGCCGAACTTACGCAAACAGCCGCCTTATACTTCCCTCCCCTTCCCTCATACACAAGCGAGCTGCATCTAGCACAATATGCCTTTATCCAAACCCTGTCCGCCAAATTGCAGCGCGGCGGCATAATATTTATCGATTACGGCTTTGATGCCGCTCAGTATTACCACCCGCAACGTAAAGAAGGCACATTTATCGGCCACTATCGCCATCACACTATCCACGACCCATTTTTCAATATCGGCCTGACCGATTTGACTGCGCACGTCAATTTCACCGATATTGCACGCGCCGGCACGGAAGCAGGTTTGGACTTAATCGGCTACCTGCCCCAATCTTATTTCCTGCTCAATCTCGGCATCACTGATCTGCTGGCGCAAATCGGCAGTCCGGATTCAATTGAATACATCCAAGCAGCCGCCGCAGTACAGAAACTGATACATCAGCACGAAATGGGCGAACTTTTTAAAGTGATCGCTTTTGGCAAAAACATCGATATCGACTGGGCAGGCTTCAGCCACGGCGACATTTGCCATAAACTATAGCCTGACAACTTACTTTTTATTTTTTAAAAACAATAAGAAATAAAAAAAACCAAAATTAGCGCTTGCCAAATATTCAAAAAAAACTATAATAGCCACTTCACGAAACGGCGAATTAGCTCAGTCGGTTAGAGCAGAGGAATCATAATCCTTGTGTCCGGGGTTCGAATCCCTGATTCGCCACCAAATTTTGGGGGTATAGCTCAGTTGGTAGAGCGCTTGCATGGCATGCAAGAGGTCAGCGGTTCGATCCCGCTTACCTCCACCACTAAACAAAAAAGCTCTTGTTAAACGCAAGAGCTTTTTTGTTTGGCTTAATTAATAACTGATTGCTCATTAATTTTGCCATTTCAATACCCAATCAATAAAGGCCGTCTGAAACATTTCAGACGGCCTTTTATCTTTTAATTACTTCACAAGCTTCAATACTTTTTTCTTCGGTTTTTCTTCCGCAAACTCAGCTTTTTTATCTTCCGTTGCCGTAGGATTAGTAGAAGCAGACTGATATGGTTCCACCTCAAAACCCATACCCTCTCCACTTTCACGGCCAAATATACTGACAATATGACCGACCGGAATCCAAATCTCATGCGCTACGCCGGAAAAACGTGCAGAGAAATTGACCCATTCGTTGTCGATATTCAAGTTGTGACTGGCGGTAGGACCAATATTTAAAACAATTTCATTGTCGCGCACATACTGCATCGGCACACGGGTATGTTCATTTACCCAAGCTACGATGTGCGGTGTTTGGTTATTATCCAAACACCATTCATACAAAGCACGCAACAAATACGGTTTGGTTGAAGTTGCCATAGATCCGTCCCTTAACGACGCATGGCTTTTTCAGCCGGCGTCAATGCTTCAATAAAGGCTTCGCGTTGGAAAATACGCTCGGCGTATTTCAGCAAAGGCGCAGCAGATTTACCCAGTTTGATGTCGTAATAGTCCAAACGCCACAACAGCGGAGACAAGGCAACATCAATCATGGAAAAGTCGTCGCCCAAGATGTATTTGTTTTTAGTAAAAGACGGTGCCAACAGTGTCAAACCATTGCCAATGGCTTCACGCGCTTTAGCTTGTTCTTTATTGGTAGATTCAGGGTTTTCCAACACTTGCACCAAGCTGAACAATTCTTTTTCCATACGGTACAGCACCAAACGACCGCGACCGCGCATAACAGGATCACCCGGCATCAGTTGAGGATGAGGGAAACGCTCATCAATGTATTCGTTGATAATGTTTGATTCGTGCAAAATCAAATCACGCTCAACTAGAACCGGTACTTGGTTATACGGATTCATCAAAGCCAAGTCTTCAGGTTTATTGAACACGTCCACATCTTTGATTTCAAAATCCATGCCTTTTTCGTACAGCACAAAACGGCAGCGTTGGCTGAATGGACAAGTAATACCTGAATACAAAGTCATCATAATCTTCTACTCCTGATCAATCTTTTCAGACGGCCTTAAGCCTTATAAAAATTCAGACAGAATTATACATAATTTCAAACACTTAATCCAGAAATTTCATATATCACATTGTTTATATTAAGTAATTTTAAAATTTACATTATTTCCGCATAAACCAATTTCACAAACAAAAAAGGCAAACCTGAAACAGGTTTGCCTTTTTGATTCAAAAGAATTAATGAACGTCTTTCCAGAATTCTTTTTTCAGGAAGTACGCCAACGGCAACATTACGGCAAACAGGAATGTCAAAACCATGTAACCGATACGGTGGCGTTGCAATTGAGCAGGCTCACCCATGTATACCAGGTAGTTTACCAAATCGCGCACATAAGTATCGTACTCTTTTTGGATTACTTTACCGTTAGGCAGACGACGGCTGTGCAGACCGGTAGATTCCCAATACAGTTTAGGAGTCAGGTTGCCATGCTCGTCTTTAATCATAACGGGCTGACCTTTGGCATCCAACTCAACAGCCTGAACACCTTGTTGTTCCCACAGTGGGTGAGGCATACTCGCACCGGCCAAAACAGTATTGTTCCAACCGGTCGGACGAGTTGGGTCTTTATAGAAGCCGCGCATATAGGCGTACAGGTAGTCTGCGCCTTTAGAACGGGCGATCAGGGTCAAATCCGGTGGAGGCGCACCCAACCATTTGGAGGCATCTTTCGGATCCATTGCCGCTACCATTACGTCACCAACGTTGTCTGTTGTAAACATCAGGTTTTTCTTGATTTCATCTTCAGTCAAACCGATGTCTTTCAGACGGTTGAAGCGCATACCACTTGCAGAGTGGCAAGACAAACAGTAGTTTGTAAAGATTTGCGCACCGTGCTGCAGGCTGACTTGATCACGCAGGTCGATATCGACTTTTTCGTAGTTTGCATGGCCGCCGCTGGCGACGGCTGCACTCATAGGCACTGCCAGCAATAAGGCAGCAAACCAGTTTTTCAGAGTTTGTTTCATTTTCGCTGCCCTCATCAGATATTGGTTGCAAACAAGTAAGCACCAATAACGGTAATACCGACGTAAACAAAGAACATAATTTTTTGTTTAGTAGTGCTCATGGTTACGCGTTCAGGAACTGGTTTGTTGGTATCCAGTTTGGTATAGAACGGCATACCCAGGAAGAATGCAAAGTAGACGAAAGACAGGATACGTGCAACCAAAGTACGAGTATCAGTTGCTACCATTGCACCCAAAATACCCAAGCCGATGAAGGCAATGATGAACAGAACCAACGCAGTTTTGAAGATTGGGCCGCGATAGCGGACAGATTTAACCTCGCCTTTATCCAACCAAGGCAACAAGGCGATCAGGACAACTGCTGCACCCATACCGATTACACCCCATACCTGAGTACCGGCAAAGGAAGGAATCGCACGCAAAATTGCGTAGAACGGAGTGAAGTACCATACCGGCGCAATGTGAGGAGGTGTTTTCAGCGCATTTGCTGCATCGAAGTTTGGCGCTTCCAAGAAGTAGCCGCCGCCTTCAGGTGCAAAGAACAGCACAGAACAGAAGACAATCAGGAATACAACAACACCCAAGATGTCTTTAACGGTGTAGTAAGGATGGAATGGGATACCATCGCGTGGAATACCGTTTTCGTCTTTGTTTTTCTTGATTTCAACGCCATCAGGGTTGTTAGAACCCACTTCGTGAAGGGCGATGATGTGTGCCACAACCAAGCCGAGCAATACTAGAGGTACTGCGATAACGTGCAGGGCGAAGAAGCGGTTCAAAGTAACGTCGGAAACGTTGAAGTCACCGCGGATCCAAGTGGACAAATCAGGACCGATAACAGGGATGGCGGAGAACAGGTTAATAATTACCTGCGCACCCCAGAAGGACATTTGACCCCAAGGCAACAGGTAACCCATAAAGGCTTCTGCCATCAATGCCAAGAAAATCAGGGAACCGAAAATCCACACCAATTCACGAGGTTTTTTGTATGAACCGTAAATCAGACCACGGAACATGTGCAGATAAACGACGATGAAGAAGAAAGATGCGCCGGTGGAGTGCATGTAGCGGATAATCCAGCCGCCGGACACGTCGCGCATGATGTACTCTACTGCGGTAAAGGCAGCAGGCAGATGGTAGGCGTTAAGGTTGCCGTCCGGTTTGTAGTTCATGGTCAGGAAAATACCGCTGACGATTTGAATTACAAGGACAAGCAGGGCCAAAGAGCCGAAGTAATACCAGAAGTTGAAGTTCTTCGGCGCATAGTATTGAGCCAAATGCTCATTCCACATTTTAGACAGAGGGAAGCGAGCGTCCATCCAGCCTAACAATGCTTTTGCTTTGCTATTGGTTTGGTTTGCCATAATTATCGTTCCTTATTTTTAGTCTTCGCCCACCAAAACAGTCGTATCGCTCAGATATTTGTAAGGCGGTACAACCAAATTGGTCGGTGCAGGAACACCTTTGTATACGCGGCCTGCCATGTCGAATTTCGAACCGTGGCAAGGGCAGAAGAAACCGCCTTTCCAGTCTGCACCCAAATCCGCAGGGGCAACGTCGGGACGGTAAGTCGGAGAGCAACCCAGGTGGGTACAGATACCGATAGCGACGAGGAGGTTCGGCTTGATCGAACGGTGCTCGTTTTTAGCGTATTCCGGTTGCTGATCCACTTCGGAATTAGGGTCTGTAACTGCACCATCCAAACTTTTCAAGTCTTTGAGCTGTTGATCTGTGCGGTTGACCAGCCAAATCGGTTTACCCTGCCATTCGGCAGTCAGCATTTGGCCTGCTTCGATTTTGCTGACATCTACTTCGACAGCAGCACCGGCAGCCTTAGCTTTCTCCGATGGGAAGAAGCTGGCCACGAAAGGCGTAGCTACGCCCAGAGCCGCCACACCGCCTGCACCGCATGTAGCCAGTGTCAGGAAACGGCGGCGACCGTTGTTGATTTCTTGATTATCCATTATTCAGTCGTCCTAAAATTTTGGGAATACCGAGCCATTAAACAGCGTAATTCTACCTAGTTTGTTGTAATACTCAAAGCATTATTTAAAATAAGGTAAAGTTTTTATGATATTGCTCAATACTCAGGCAGGGTTGTTTTCATCAAAGTGAACCACTTCGATACCGAATTTTTCTGCCACGGCATCGCCTAAGGCGCGGACGCCGTAACGTTCTGTCGCGTGGTGGCCTGCACTGATAAATGCCACACCTGTTTCGTTGGCAAGATGATATTGCGCTTCAGAAATCTCACCGGTCAGATACGCATCGACACCTTCATCTACGGCCGTCTGAAAAAATCCCTGCGCACCTCCGCTGCACCAAGCAATACGTTTGATTTCGCGTTTAAGATCGCCGATAACGGTCGGCTTGCGGCCGAATACCGCCTCGATGCGTTCAGACAACTGCGCCAACGTTTGCGTGGTTTTCAGACGGCCTGTATTCAACAGGTTTTGCTCGCCGAATTGTTTTTCGAGCACCCAATCGAGTTTCTCAGCCAACTGTGCGTTATTGCCTAATTGCGGGTGTGCGTCCAGCGGCAGGTGGTAGCCCGCCATATTGATTTGGTGTTGCAGCAAGGTTTCAATGCGTGCTTTTTTCCAACCGGTAATCGTGACGGGCTCGCTTTTCCAAAACATGCCGTGGTGAACCAAAAGCATATCTGCCCCCTGCTCTACTGCAAAATCGATTGCAGCTTTGCTGGCGGTAACCGAAGTGGCGATTTTGGCAATTTCTTCTTTGCCTTCAACCTGCAAACCGTTGGGCGCATAGTCCTTAAACAGCCCGACCTGCAATGTCTCATCGCACCAAGCCAGAATTTCGCGGCGTAAAGCCATATTCCGCTCCTTATATCTATCTTCAAAAACAGCTTCGCATTCTAACCGCAAAATCTGTTTATGCCTCAAATTCTTACATTCCGATTTCAGCAATCATTCCCAACATTAATCATTTGCACATCATCATGAATTATTTTAATATACCCTACCTTACCCACAGGCCGTCTGAAAACACATGGACTCTATTATCGAATTGCGTCATCTCAAAACCTTGCTGGCTTTAGAAGAAACCGGCAGCGTTTCCCTTGCCGCCAAACGGGTTTTCCTGACCCAATCCGCCCTGTCGCACCAAATCCGCGCCTTGGAAAATTATTACGAAACGCCGTTGTTTGAACGCAAATCCACACCTTTGCGCTTCACTCCGGCCGGTATGCGCCTATTGCAACTGGCGCGCGAGCTGTTGCCGCAGGTTGCCGCCGCCGAACGTGATCTGGTGCGGATTATCGAAGGCGAAGCCGGCGAACTCAGGCTTGCCGTCGAATGCCACACCTGCTTTGACTGGCTGATGCCTGCCATGGGCGAGTTCCGCCCCTTATGGCCGCAAGTTGAATTGGACATCGTCTCCGGTTTCCAAGCCGATCCAGTCGGGCTGCTGCTGCAACACCGCGCCGACCTTGCCATCGTTTCCGAAGCCGAGCCGCTCAACGGCATCAGCTACCGCCCTCTGTTTGCCTATGAAATGGTCGGCATCTGCGCAGAAGACCACCCGCTTGCCGACAAAGACGTTTGGGAAGCGGAAGATTTTATCGACGAAACCCTGATTACTTATCCCGTCCCCGACGAAATGCTGGATTTGCCCAAAAAAGTGCTGCTGCCTAAAGGCATTAATCCGCCGCGCCGCCACAGCGAGCTGACCATTGCCATTATTCAACTGGTTGCCAGCAAACGCGGCATCGCCGCCCTGCCCTATTGGACAGTCATGCCGTATTTGGAAAAAGGCTACGTCGTCCACCGCAAAATCACTTCAGACGGCCTGCAAAGCAAACTTTATGCCGCCATTCGTACGGAAGACGCCAACAAAGGCTATCTGGACAACTTCTGCCAAATCACGCACGACCGCTGTTTTGCCGATTTGCCGGGTTTGAGCGAATTGGAAATGTAAACTTGAAACAATCAAAAGGCCGTCTGAAAAATTTCAGACGGCCTTTTTTAATATATACAAAAGTTTCACTGCTTCTATTCGGATTCATCCGAACCCAAACACGCCAACAAATCGATTTCAGACGGCCATGTTTTATCAGGCGCAACCCGAATATCGAAATGCTCGCCGCGATAGTCGAAAACCAAACGCCAAGCGTGCAGAAACAGATGTCCCGCCTCATCGCCGCCATACAGCGTATCGCCCAAAATCGGACTGCCTATGCTTTTCATGGCCACGCGCAGCTGATGGGTTTTGCCGGTAAACGGCTGCAACACAAACAGGCGCAAACCGGGCTTTAAGCTTTGGCTGCTGAAACGGGTAACGGCAAAATTATCCTCATCACGCATCAGCTTCCATGTACCGCGGCGCGAACGCGCCATACCGCCTTTCACCCAACCCTGCTTTTTCGCCGGCTTGTGCGTACCGAGTGCCAAATAAGTTTTACGCATGGTTTTCTCGGCAAACTGTGCCGACAAAGCCGCCGCACTGTCGCGGTTTAACGCAAACAGCAACAGGCCTCTGGTGGCTTTGTCCAAACGGTGAACCAGCCACACGCGCTCAACGCCGAGCTGCTGCGCCAGCGAAGCGGTCAGGCAAACATCCCCTTCCGATTCGCTGTGCACCGATACGCCGCAAGGTTTATTGATGACCACAAAGTCTTTGTGTTCAAAAACAATGTCCCACATTTCAGACGGCCTTCAACACAATACCATCGCCAAGCAGGGTCAAAATACCCAGCAGGCAGAACAAGATACACGCAGCAATGCGCACTGCTTTGGCCGGAATTTTGCGCATCAGCATTTCGCCCAAATACACGGCAGGTACAGAAGCAATCATCAAACCGGCAATACTGCCGACCACGACCAGCAAGATAGATTGGTATTTGGCTGCCAAAAGAACCGTCGCAATTTGCGTTTTATCGCCGATTTCCGCCAAGAAAAACAGGACAACCGTCGCCGTAAATGCGCCGTATTTCAGCCACTTGCCATCAGGGTCTTCGTCTTTGTCCGGCAACAGCAGCCATAATCCAACCGCAATAAAGCTGCCGCCGACCACCCATTTCATGACTTCTGGCGAAATAGCGGATGCCAGCCAGACACCGAGTGCGGCTGAAACAAGATGGTTCAACAGGGTTGCAATAAAGATACCGGCAACAATCGCGTTTTTGTGGGCAAAACGTGCTGCCAAAAAGAGCGCGAGCAATTGCGTCTTATCGCCGATTTCGGCAATGGCAACGCCCAGCGTCGAGGAGAAAAAAGCTTCCATGATTTAAGATACTCAACCGAAGAGCGGGCAAACAAAAAGCGCTGTGCATACCGCCCGCAAGGGTATGGACAACGCTTACGTCTTGCCTGTCTTCCGATAAAGCAGAGAAGATACCGCTGCCACGGCCGCACAAGCCGATTATGTTGACAACGGTTTCGGCATTGCGCCGAATGGCTACTCCCGTAAGAGTGAAGCGCGGATTTTACGGCAAACAAAGGTTTGAAGCAAGAAAAACAAAAGGCCGTCTGAAACCCAATGTAAAGCAGGTTTCAGACGGCCTGCGATTACTCGCCGCATACTTCAAATTTACGGCCGGATCCTCTGCCATTGTATCTGCCAAAACCATGCGGCATATCGTTTTCAATCACTTTAAACAAACCCGGGCTAGCTGTAACCCCTTCAGGCATATTATCCGGCAGGGCCTGACGCATCTTGGCAGTAGCGGCTTTAAAATCTTCCATATTGCGCCAACGGGCTACGTTAATTAACAATTAAGCGGATTTCAATTTGGGTTTACGGATAGAAAATCCGTCTTTCATGCTCAGTCCCAACAGCGTCAGATTAGCCATACCGGCAATCAGTTCTACGATTTGAACGATATAAAACACGCTGTCAAACTGTCCGGCAGAAGCGCGGTTATTCAAGAAAAAGGCACAAGGCAGCAAAATCAGCATTCCGTTGGCAGCGATAAACGGCATGCGTCGGCGTTTCGCGGAAATCGCAGTATGTTTGCTTTTGCCGCCCATTTTCATGCCTGTTGCGCCTGCGGTTGCCATGCAGGCAATCAACCCGAACAGCGCATAAACAATGGTTTGC
>NZ_CATNVN010000013.1:0-20564 GCF_951230505.1 uncultured Neisseria sp. | reverse complement strand
ATGTTGTCCGCAAACTTGAAATCAGCCCTGATTTGATTCAAGAAGCCGCTGACGACAAAGAAATGCTGGAAGATTTGGTATTGGCCGCTATCAATGCCGCTTCTGAAAAAGCCGAAGAAACGACCAACAAAACCATGGGTGCATTTACCCAAGGCCTGCCGGCAGGCATGGGCGACTTCTTCCGCTAAACCCGCGACGCAAAGCAAACAAAGGTCGTCTGAAACGCAAAAAATCAGTTTCAGACGGCCTTCGTACTATCTGTTTTGCAGATTGAAATCAACATATCGGCAGTTATTCCGCCGAAGGTATATTGAGTGTTTATTGCATTCAAACCCGCTCAATCAATATTATAGTGGATTAACTTTAAACCAGTACGGTGTTGCCTCGCCTTGCCGTACTATCTGTACTGTCTGCGGCTTCGTCGCCTTGTCCTGATTTAAATTTAATCCACTATAAAAACCAACTGATACATCAAACAAAATGAAACCGTCCCTTCCCATCCTCTCACTTCTTTTAAGCTGTATGCTCGCCGCAGCAAGCGCAAACAGCCTTGCCGCCGAAACCATCATTACTTCTCCGGACAAGCAGTTCAGCGTTAAAAAAGTCTGTAACCACAAAACCCAAGAATGCTCTTTCTCTGCAGGCAAAAAAGCCATCGAAAAAAATCTTCCCAAAGACAGGACTAGCTATGAATGGCTTGGCAATACCTTCGCATTAAGAACCAGCTTCGGATCGTATGATTCCTACACCACCTTCGCCGACCGTACCCACAAACCTCAGACGCTTTCCTCCGTCATCGCCACCGACAGCAAAACGCAATGCGCTGTGACCGCAGGTAATAAAGGCGTGTCGTTCTACTCGCTATTTCGCGACAAACCCGTCAAATTCATTGCCGCAAACGACAAAAAATTCGGCTTCCCTCAAGATGTTGTCTCGTTGGAATCCGTCGTCGAAGTAGAATTCAAAGGCAAGAAAGTCCACATGACGTATATGAACAAAGCTGAACGCAATGTCTCGGTCGTTTTAGACAATCCGTGTGTGAAATGATGTGCCAAATTTGATGGACAAGGCCGTCTGAAAAGATGCCGTTTATTCAAAAAACGAAACAACCCGAAACCTGATTGAAAAAGGTTTCGGGTTGTTTGCACCTGTTCGCCAGACGAAGTGAGTAGGGCGCAAGGCATGCCAGTTTGGCGGATAGAGACCTTGGCAAAGGTCTTATGAGGATTCAGGACTTTCTTTGGGAAAGAACAATCGTTCCTTATTGATGTAAAAAAGCCTGAACAGAAGTTCAGGCTTTTAAAATTTGGCTCCCCGACCTGGGCTCGAACCAGGGACCTGCGGATTAACAGTCCGTCGCTCTACCGACTGAGCTATCGGGGAATGGGGCGTATTATAATGGCTGGAAAAAATGTGTCAATCAGTATTTTCAAGAAAATGGTGCAAAATATTTCAAATGTTTGAATGTTAAAAATATTTTGTAATCAAGTTTCACATGCTTCCCAGCCGTTTCAGACGGCCTTTAGTATTTGGCGTTAACCAATTTACCGTTTTGGAACACTTGCTGCTGCATTACCGTACCGTTGTAGGCGTAAGTGGTTAACGAGCCGTTGCTTGGCGTGGCGCGGAACTGCATCAGTTGGTTGCGACTGAGGACGTAGGGGTCCGTGCGTTTTTGGCTGTTGTCGCTGTAAAAGTCTTGGACGACATATTCGTTGTTGCGTTTGCTGATCAGTTGGCGATGGAAACCGCCTTTGACTGCGCTGTTGCTGGGTGTGCCGTGTGCATCAAAATAGGTCACGATTTGTTCTTCTGAGATACGGATGCCGTCTGAATCCGTGCCTTTGGTGGTTTTGTCCAAGCCGACAGGGATGTTGATGGATGTACCCAAGCCGACATGGCGGCCGATGCTGGTGCCAACGCCTAAACCGACGGAAACGCCGGGTGTGCCGACTGTACATGCGCTGAGTGAAGCGGCCAAAAGGGCAGGTAAGAGAACTTTTTTCATAATGTGTATCCTTGTAATAAGAAATGTTTGTAATGTGGGAAGTATAGTATTTTTGCGGGGTGGCTGGTGTTAGTATTGGTAAAAGGGCGCAAGGCCGTCTGAAAAACAAGATAGAAACGAATATATCATTCTGGTGTAGAATGTGCCGAAATAATGATTTAATAAGAATGTGAATGAATAATGAAAACTTTGAAATTTACGAAGATGCACGGCTTGGGCAATGATTTTATGGTGGTCAATGCCATCGAACAGGACTTTGATCCATTGGCTGCGCCGCTTGCCCAATGGGCAGACCGCTATCGCGGCGTGGGTTTTGATCAGTTTTTGGTAGTGGAGAAGCCTTCTTCTGATGCGGTCGATTTTCGGTACCGCATTTTCAATGCCGATGGTCGGGAAGTAGAGCAGTGCGGCAATGGAGCGCGTTGTTTTGCGCGTTTTGTCGCGGATAAGGGTTTGACGGATAAAACGGAAATTTTGGTCGAAACGGCCAAAGGGATTATTGTGCCGAAGCTGTTGGATAACGGTTTGGTTACCGTCAACATGGGTAAACCGCGTTTCATGCCGTCTGAAATTCCGTTTGTGCCTGCGCATGGTGAAACGGAAGATGCGTTGACACATATTGTCTTAGTCGGTTTGGAGTCTGTACCGGTAAGCTGTGTGAATATGGGTAATCCGCATGCGGTAATTTTGGTTGATAATGTTGAAACCGCACCGGTGGAGCATTGGGGCGGCGCTATTGAATCGCACGAGCAGTTTCCTGAACGGGTCAATGTCGGCTTTTTGCAGGTTGAAGATGAATTGTCAGTCCGCCTGCGCGTGTTTGAACGCGGGGTGGGAGAAACTCAGGCTTGCGGCACTGGAGCGTGTGCGGCCGTGGTGGCAGGCGTGCGCAATGGCTTGCTGAAAGCGGGTACGCCTGTGCGTGTTACTTTGCCTGGCGGCGAATTGTTTATCAGTTGGGAAGAAGGTGGCGATGTGCAAATGACCGGCCCTGCGGAAACCGTTTTTGAAGGCGAGTTGCAGTATTCATGATGGTTTCTTTGGATTTTTGGTGTGCCATTGCGTATGCTGCGGTATCGTTGGCGTTTATTTTTCGCGCGCAGCGGTTTCAATGGCTTTGGGCTGCGGTGTTGTTGTGGCTGGGGGTTTCGGCATTGGGTGCACGCTTGTTGCCCGGAATGTGGGGCTTTACGCATACAGGCCCTTTGTTCATCCCTCATTTTTATCTGACAATCGCCAGTATTTTCTTCTTTATTGACGATTGCAGTAAAACGGAAGACAAAAAGTTTTGGTCGGCAGGCGAATATGCCGGTTTAACCTTATTTGCCGTTTCCAATGTTGTCATGACTTTGGCTTTTGTTTTCCTGGCCTGCGCGGTTTATTTCATCTTGCCGCAGGCAGGCTCGGTTTTTGCATGGGCGGCCTTGCTGAAAATTTATGCTTTGAAACCGATTTATTGGTTTGTTTTGCAGGGCGTGTTGATGCTGGTGTTTTATCTGCACCGTGTGGTTGTTTGCAAGCAGTCTGCCTCTCTTTTCAGTATGCGGCAGATGTGGGCAGGCTGGATGGTTGCCGTCGTGATGCAGGCTGTGGTTGCCGTTGCATTGATTTTTGAGCGCAGTGGATATTGACCGCGCTTGAACCAAAAGTTATAAAGAAAGAAATTTTCGATATTGGTTTTTCAGACGGCCTGAGTTTAATATGCAGGCTGTATTACATCTAAATCAGGAGCAGGAAATGAAAATTGCAAATAATATTACCGAGCTGATCGGCAACACACCTCTGGTGAAACTGAACCGCCTGACCGAAGGTTTAAAAGCGCAAATCGCCGTTAAACTTGAATTTTTCAATCCGGGCAGCAGCGTAAAAGACCGTATTGCTGAAGCCATGATTGAAGCGGCCGAGCAAGCCGGTAAAATCAATAAAGATACCGTTATCGTTGAGGCGACCAGTGGCAATACCGGTATCGGTTTGGCCATGGTGTGTGCGGCCCGCGGTTATAAATTGGCCATCACCATGCCTGAAAGCATGAGTAAAGAACGCAAAATGCTGCTGCGTGCATTCGGTGCAGAATTGATTTTGACTCCTGCTGCCGAAGGCATGGCAGGCGCTATTGCCAAAGCCCAATCTTTAGTGGACGAACATCCGGGTACTTATTTCATGCCGCGCCAATTTGATAACGAGGCCAATCCTGAAGTTCACCGCAAAACTACTGCCGAAGAGATTTGGCGCGATACAGACGGTAAAGTGGATATTTTCGTGGCCGGTGTGGGTACTGGCGGCACGATTACCGGCGTAGGTGAAGTGTTGAAAAAATACAAACCCGAAGTTCAAATCGTGGCTGTCGAGCCTGAAGCTTCCCCAGTATTGAGCGGTGGCGAGAAAGGCCCGCATCCGATTCAAGGTTTGGGTGCAGGCTTTATCCCCAGCGTTTTGAATACGACTGTTTACGACAGCATTTCCAAAGTACCTAACGAGGCAGCGTTTGAAACTGCGCGCGCTATGGCTGAAAAAGAAGGCATTTTGGTAGGTATTTCTTCAGGTGCCGCAGTATGGAGTGCATTGCAACTGGCCAAAAAACCTGAAAACGAAGGTAAGCTGATCGTTGTCTTATTGCCATCATATGGCGAACGCTATCTTTCTACACCTCTGTTTGCCGATTTGGCATAATATAGGATTGTCGTTAAAAGGCCGTTTTCAGACGGCCTTTTTTGCGTATGGGCTTGAGATATCGTATGAAATCTGTTGTAATTCAGTTAATCTGTTTTGAATACCGTTATTCAAAAGTTGGTTTCTTCAACGAATCATGCTTATAATGCGCATTATGAAAAAATACATTCTTCCTATCCTTGCTGTGGCGGCACTTGCTGGTTGTGAATCGATTTATGTTCCAACATTGAAAGAAGTGCCAGTTCGACCAACTAACGTTAAGAAACCTAAGGCTGATTCACAAGTTTCAGCTACCGGTTATCATTTAGCTCCTTCGCATTGGGCAGATGTTTCCAAGATTCATGATGAAGCACGTCGCTTGAGTACCCAAGTGAGCCAAGGTAGTCTGACCAAAGTTCAGGCTGCCCAATATTTGAACCGCTTCCGTATCCAACAAGTGGGACGCAACTCCGTCGATGACAGTATGTACGAAGTTTATCTGCGCTCTGCCGTTGACAGCCAACGTGGTGAAATTACTACCGAGCAATCCAAACAGTACATCCAAGGTGCTTTGCGCGGTTGGCAACAACGTTGGAAAAACATGGATACCAAGCCAAGTAATCCTGCGTTTACCAACTTCCTGATGGAAGTTATGGGTATGCAGCCTTTGAAATAAAAAGTCATAAACCGAGAAGGCCGTCTGAATATTCAGACGGCCTTCTTCTTATTATTTATATATGTGTAGTTGAACTCTATCTAATCAATAACCAAACAGCTTGTCAGCTGCTTGACGGGCTTTTTCTTGAATATCTTCGGTCAGATAGTTTTTCATCTGAGAATAAACCAATGCAATGACGGCAATGTCGTCACTGAAACCAAATGGAATCAGCAGGTCGGGAATGCTGTCGATGGGGCTGAGAAAATAAACCAGTGCACCGACAATAATCATTTTGGCCCGTTTGGGCGTGTGTTCAGATTCCCAAAGGTAATAAAGTGCATAAAGCTGTCGGACGACAGGTTTGCCCAGGCGGCCTGCAAAGCGTCCGAGTTTTTTCATAAAACCGGATGTGTCCAAGTTTCGACGGCGGAAGGAGGGGATGTAGTCTTCCGGATCGGGTGTGTTTTGATGAGGGGAGTGTGTCATGATGCAGCTTCCTTATAAGGTATGGAAACATTGTTGGTGTTGTGCTGTATTTTAGTCCATCTAGAGATGGATGAAATGTCTTTGAATGTATAACTATGTAAGAGTAGTGGTGATAATGCAATGGTAATAAGTTAAGAATGGCTTATGCCTTTGTAAAGATTAGGTATCAAGAGTGAGAATTTATCTCACAATAGATACAATTCTCAAACAATAATGATGTTATCGTAAGTGCTTTGATGGGGAGATGGCTTAATTGCAGGAAAGTAACAAAAAAGGCTAGCCATGCAAAAAAAAATCTAAGAATGATTGTTTGATTTTATTAGTCTTTTGGTAAAAATCATTAGAGCATTCATAAATTGCACTGTTCAAAATGAGATAAAACAGGTAAATTATGGTTTATGTAGCTTATTGTAGTGCTGAGCTATAGGTTTTGAGCTGATAATAAATCTAGAGGAACTGACCATGTCCGCCAAATCACGCCCGGTATTTTTGGAAATTCCGAATATCCGATTGCCCATACCGGGGATTGTATCTATTCTTCACCGTATCAGCGGCGTCGGCTTGTTTGTGATGCTGCCTGTTCTCTTGTATTTCTTCTCCGGAACGCTGGATCGCGAAGCGTCGTTTGAAGCATATCGTTCTGCTATCTCCAATCCGTTTGTGAAGCTGATCCTTATCGGTCTGTTGTGGGCATATCTGCACCACTTTTTCGCCGGTATCCGCTTTCTGTTTTTGGATGTACACAAAGGCTTGGAATTAAATACTGCCCGTGCTACTGCTAAAGTTGTATTTGCTTCTGCTTTGATTCTGACCGTCGTTTTGGGAGCTTTGTTATGGTAGAACGTAAATTGACAGGTGCGCATTACGGTTTGCGCGATTGGGCAATGCAACGTGCAACTGCGGTCATCATGTTGGTGTATACCGTAGTTCTTTTGGTTGTTTTGTTTACATTGCCTAAAGAGTATTCGGCATGGCAGGCATTTTTTGATCAGACTTGGGTGAAAGTGTTTACTCAAGTGAGCTTTTTGGCCGTATTTTTGCATGCGTGGGTAGGTATCCGCGATTTGTGGATGGACTACATTAAGCCTTTCGGCGTGCGTTTGTTTTTACAAGTTGCCACCATCGTTTGGTTGGTAGGCTGCTTGGTGTATTCAGTTAAAGTAATTTGGGGGTAAATATGGGTTTTCCTGTTCGCAAGTTTGATGCCGTGATTGTTGGCGGTGGTGGTGCAGGTTTACGCGCAGCCCTCCAATTGTCTAAATCCGGCCTGAATTGTGCTGTTTTGTCTAAAGTGTTCCCAACCCGTTCTCATACTGTAGCGGCTCAAGGCGGTATTTCTGCTTCATTGGGTAATGTGCAGGAAGACCGTTGGGATTGGCACATGTACGATACCGTGAAAGGTTCCGACTGGTTGGGCGACCAAGATGCGATTGAGTTTATGTGTCGCGCCGCGCCTGAAGCCGTAATTGAGTTGGAGCACATGGGTATGCCTTTTGACCGTGTGGAAAGTGGCAAAATCTACCAACGTCCTTTCGGCGGTCATACTGCCGAACACGGTAAACGTGCGGTAGAACGTGCATGTGCGGTTGCCGACCGTACCGGCCATGCGATGTTGCATACTTTGTACCAACAAAACGTCCGTGCCAATACACAATTCTTTGTGGAATGGACGGCGCAAGATTTGATTCGTGATGAAAACGGCGACGTAGTCGGTGTAACTGCCATGGAAATGGAAACCGGCGAAGTTTATATTTTCCACGCTAAAGCTGTGATGTTTGCTACCGGTGGTGGCGGCCGTATTTATGCGTCTTCAACCAATGCTTATATGAATACCGGTGATGGTTTGGGTATTTGTGCACGTGCAGGTATTCCGTTGGAAGACATGGAATTCTGGCAATTCCACCCGACCGGTGTAGCCGGTGCCGGTGTATTGATTACTGAGGGTGTACGTGGTGAGGGTGGTATTCTGTTGAATGCCGATGGCGAACGCTTTATGGAACGTTATGCTCCAACTGTAAAAGACTTGGCTTCCCGTGACGTGGTTTCCCGTGCGATGGCGATGGAAATTTACGAAGGTCGTGGCTGTGGTAAAAACAAAGACCACGTATTGCTGAAAATCGACCATATCGGTGCAGAAAAAATTATGGAAAAACTGCCGGGCATCCGCGAGATTTCCATTCAGTTTGCCGGTATCGACCCAATTAAAGACCCGATTCCTGTTGTGCCGACTACCCACTACATGATGGGCGGTATTCCGACCAACTACCATGGCGAAGTTGTTGTTCCGCAAGGTGAAGATTACGAAGTGCCTGTAAAAGGTCTGTATGCAGCAGGTGAGTGCGCTTGTGCTTCCGTACACGGCGCGAACCGCTTGGGTACCAACTCCCTGTTGGACTTGGTGGTATTCGGTAAAGCTGCCGGCGACAGTATGATTAAATTCATCAAAGAGCAAAGCGACTGGAAACCTCTGCCTGCTAATGCCGGTGAATTGACCCGCCAACGTATCGAGCGTTTAGACAACCAAACCGATGGTGAAAACGTTGATGCATTGCGTCGCGAACTGCAACGCTCCGTACAACTGCATGCCGGTGTGTTCCGTACCGATGAGATTCTGAGCAAAGGCGTTCGAGAAATCATGGAGATTGCCGAGCGCGTGAAACGTACTGAAATCAAAGACAAGAGCAAAGTATGGAATACCGCGCGTATCGAAGCTTTGGAATTGGATAATCTGATTGAAGTAGCGAAAGCGACTTTGGTGTCTGCCGAAGCACGTAAAGAATCGCGTGGCGCACACGCTTCAGACGACCATCCTGAGCGCGATGACGAAAACTGGATGAAACATACCCTGTATCATTCAGATACCAATACTTTGTCTTACAAACCGGTACATACCAAGCCTTTGAGCGTGGAATACATCAAACCGGCTAAACGCGTTTATTGATGAGTTTTCAGACGGCCTTTACCTTAAAGGCCGTCTGAAACCTAACCATACCCACATTGAACTGCTTGAATTCATAATACAAAATCATTGAGCAGTTTATGAGAAAAGGAACACTTCTCATGGAAAAAATGAGTTTTGAAATTTACCGTTACAACCCGGACGTTGATGCCAAACCTTATATGCAACGTTACGAGTTGGAATTGGAACCAACCGACGTTAAGCTTTTAGACGCTTTAGTGCGCCTGAAAGCACAAGACGATACATTGTCTTTCCGCCGTTCTTGCCGCGAAGGTATTTGCGGTTCTGACGGTATGAACATCAACGGTAAAAACGGCTTGGCATGTCTGACCGATCTGCGTAGCCTGAAACAGCCGGTTAAAATCCGCCCTCTGCCAGGTCTGCCTGTTATCCGCGACCTGATTGTGGATATGACCCAGTTCTTCAAACAATATCACTCAATCAAACCTTACGTTGTCAACGACAACCCTATCGATGCGGACAAAGAGCGTCTGCAAACTCAGGAAGAGCGTAAAGAGTTGGATGGTTTGTACGAGTGTATTTTGTGCGCCTGCTGTTCGACTGCCTGCCCGTCATTCTGGTGGAATCCTGATAAATTCGTTGGTCCGTCTGGCTTGCTGAATGCTTACCGTTTCATTGCGGATAGCCGTGATACCATCACTAATGAGCGTTTGGATAATCTGAACGATCCATACCGTTTGTTCCGTTGCCACACCATTATGAACTGCGTAGACGTATGTCCTAAACACTTGAATCCGACCCGAGCCATCGGTAAGATTAAAGAGATTATGTTGAAACGAGCCGTTTAAGAAATGATGGTTTTTGACGATATTGCCAAACGGAAAATCCGTTTTCAAACCCGCCGGGGATTGTTGGAATTAGACTTAATCTTCGGCAGGTTTATGGAAAAAGAATTCGAGCACCTGAGTGATCAGGAGTTGTCCGAATTTTCCGAAATCCTCGAATTTCAAGACCAAGAGTTGCTTGCCTTGATTAACGGACATTCGGCGACGGACAAGAAGCACCTGATTCCCATGCTTGAAAAAATCAGACAGGCATGATGTGTTATAGAGCTTGTTTGCGATACCGATCCGAACAAGCTCTTTCCATACGGAGGCCGTCTGAAAAAAAGACCGTGCCGCTTAGACGGCAACGAAAGCCCCAACCTACAAAGGAGTTTAAGAATGTCTAAATCAGTCAAGCTCACCACCCCAAATCAAGAGACCTTGGAACTGCCAGTATTGGAAGCAAGTATCGGCCATGATGTGGTTGATATTCGTACTTTGACTAAAAATACAGGTCTGTTTTCCTTCGACCCCGGATTCGTGTCAACTGCAAGTTGCGAATCCAAAATTACTTATATTGATGGCGATGAAGGTCTGTTGTATTACCGTGGTTATCCTATCGAGCAGCTGGCCGAAAAATCTGATTACTTGGAAGTTTGCTATCTGTTGATTTACGGCGAACTGCCTACCTCTGAACAGAAAAAAGAATTTGATGCCACAGTCGGTCGCCATACTATGCTGCATGAACAGCTGACTTGGTTCTTCCGCGGTTTCCGTCGTGATGCGCATCCGATGGCGATGATGGTGGGTGTGGTTGGCGCGCTGTCTGCGTTTTATCAAGACAGCTTGGATATTACCAATCCTGAACACCGCAAAATTGCGATTTACCGCTTAATCTCCAAAATTCCGACAATTGCGGCAATGTGTTACCGTTATTCCAACGGTCTGCCGTTCAATTATCCAAAAAATAACCTTTCCTACGCTGAAAATTTCTTGCACATGATGTTTGCGACACCATGTGAAGAATACAAACCTAATCCAGTATTGGCTCGTGCGCTCGACCGCATCTTCATTTTGCATGCGGACCACGAGCAAAACGCCTCTACTTCGACCGTACGTTTGGCAGGCTCTTCAGGTGCGAACCCGTTTGCCTGTATCGCAGCCGGTATCGCTTGCCTGTGGGGTGCTTCACACGGCGGTGCAAACGAGGCCGTGTTGAAAATGTTGGATGAAATCGGCGATGTGTCTAATGTTGCCGAATACATGGAAGGCGTGAAACAACGCAGATACCGTCTGATGGGCTTCGGTCACCGCGTATATCGCAATATGGACCCGCGCGCCAGTATCATGCGCGAAACCTGTTATGAAGTCTTGAAAGAATTGGGCTTGGAAGACAGTCCTAAATTTAAGCTGGCGATGGAATTGGAACAAATCGCACTGAAAGATCCATTCTTTGTTGAGCGCAAGCTGTATCCAAACGTCGATTTCTACTCCGGTATCGTCTTGTCCGCATTGGGCATTCCAACTGAAATGTTTACCGTTATCTTCGCATTGTCGCGCAGTGTAGGTTGGATTTCTCATTGGCATGAAATGATTAGCGATCCTGCACTGAAAATCGGTCGCCCACGTCAACTGTATACCGGTGCAGAGCGTCGCGATTACGTTCCGGTAGATAAACGTTAATAGACAATATATTAATATATTATTGAAAAGTCGTTTGAAAAAATCGAATTGCCGTTTTCAATGAGGTTGGTCGTAATTAATTAAGTTGATAGCAGGTAATTTGATTTGAAATAGGGTAGAATAAAGTGTCATTTCAGACGGCCTGAATTCCGTTCGGAGAACACGGGATTCTACCCTTTGTTTATATTTTAAAGAAAAGAGCTCACGCCATGATGGACGAAAAACTCAATTTCTCTTATCTGTTTGGTTCTAATGCGCCATACATCGAGGAGTTGTATGAAAAGTTTCTGGATAATCCGGAATCTGTCGATGAAAAATGGAAACAGTACTTTACCGATTTGAGTAAACAGCCGGGCGCAGTCGCTGTCGATGTTGCCCATACACCGATTCGTGAATCATTTGCCACTTTGGCTAAAAAGAAAATTGCCGCAGCCGTCGCAGGCGGTGTGGATGAGGCAATGATGAAAAAGCAAGTCAGCGTTTTGCGACTGATTTCTGCCTATCGTATCCAAGGCGTGGGTGCAGCCCAACTTGATCCGCTCAAACGTATTCCTCCTCAAAATATTGAAGCTCTCGATCCTAAATTCCACGGTCTGTCAGATGCCGATATGGCGCTTCAGTTCAATATGGGCGAGGGCGATTTTTCCGGTCAGAGCAAACTGCCTCTGTCCCAAATCATCAGTAACCTCAAACAAACCTACTGCGGCCATATCGCGGTAGAGTACATCTACATTCCAAATACCGAAGAGCGTCGTTGGGTGCGCAATTATTTTGAAAGCGTATTGTCCACACCGCATTACAATGCCGATCAAAAACGCCGCATTTTGAAAGAAATGACTGCCGCCGAAACTCTGGAACGCTACCTGCATACCAAATATGTCGGCCAAAAACGCTTTGGTGTAGAAGGCGGCGAAAGCGCGATTGCCGGTTTGAACTACCTGATTCAAAACGCCGGTAAAGACGGCGTGGAAGAAGTCATCATCGGTATGGCACACCGTGGCCGTCTGAATGTTTTGGTTAACATTTTGGGCAAAAAACCGGCTGATCTGTTTGCCGAATTCGAAGGCCGAGCCGAAATCAAATTGCCTAGCGGCGACGTGAAATACCACATGGGCTTCAGCTCCGACATCGCCACTCCGCACGGCCCAATGCACGTTTCTTTGGCATTTAACCCGTCACACCTGGAAATCGTTAATCCAGTAGTGGAAGGTTCTGCGCGCGCTAAACAAAAACGTTTGGGCGAAAACGGCCGCGATAAAGTCTTGCCGGTATTGATTCACGGTGACTCCGCATTTATCGGTTTAGGAGTTAACCAAGCAACATTCAACCTGTCTAAAACACGCGGCTATACCACCGGCGGTACTGTTCACATTGTGATCAACAACCAAATCGGCTTTACCACTTCCGATACCCGCGATACCCGTTCAACCGTATACTGTACCGATATCGCGAAAATGGTTTCCGCTCCGGTTATCCATGTGAACGGCGATGACCCTGAACGCGTTTGCTTTGCTATCCAAGCTGCCTTAGATTACCGCAAAAAATTCCATAAAGACATTGTGATCGACGTTGTCTGCTACCGTAAATGGGGCCACAACGAGGGCGATGATCCGACCTTGACCCAACCGATGATGTACAAAAAAGTATCGCAACACCCAGGTGCGCGTGCTTTGTACACCGAACAACTGATTGCCGAAGGTGTGGTAACCCAAGCTGAGGCTGACGGTTACATCCAAGCCTACCGTGATGCTTTGGACAAAGGCGAACATGTTGAGCAAACAACTTTGAGCAACTTCCAACGCACACAAATCGACTGGAGCAAATACCAAGGCAAAGATTGGCGCGAACAAATTGAAACCGGTTTGCCTGCCGCAGATATTGAGCGTCTTACCGAGAAATTTACCGCTGTACCAGAAGGCTTTGCCCTGCATCCGACTGCAAAACGTGTGATCGAAGCGCGTAAAGCCATGGCATCCGGCAAACAAGCCATCGACTGGGGTATGGCCGAAACCCTCGCATACGCAAGCCTGCTGACCAAAGGTCATGGCGTGCGTATCTCCGGTGAGGACTCTGGCCGCGGTACATTCTCACACCGTCATGCCGTTCTGCACGATCAAAAACGCGAAAAATGGGACGACGGTACTTATGTTCCTCTGCGTCATATGGGCGAAGGCATGGGCGAGTTCCTGGTCATCGACTCCATTTTGAACGAAGAAGCCGTGATGGCGTTTGAGTACGGCTTTGCCTGCTCCGCTCCTGACAAACTGACTATTTGGGAAGCTCAATTCGGTGACTTCGCCAACGGCGCGCAAGTGACTATTGACCAATTCCTGTCTTCAGGCGAAACTAAGTGGGGTCGTTTGTGCGGCCTGACCACCATCCTGCCGCACGGTTACGACGGTCAAGGTCCTGAGCACTCTTCTGCACGCGTAGAACGTTGGTTGCAACTGTGTTCTGAAAACAATATGCAAGTCATCATGCCGTCTGAAGCGTCGCAAATGTTCCACCTCTTGCAACGCCAAGTCTTGGGTTCATACCGCAAACCGCTGGTGATTTTCATGTCCAAACGTCTGTTGCGCTTCAAAGGTGCAATGAGCCCGCTGGAAAACTTCACCGAAGGTTCGACTTTCCGTCCGGTTATCGGTGATACCGCAGAACGTGCAAGCAACGACAGCGTGAAACGCGTGGTATTGTGTGCCGGTCAGGTTTACTATGACTTGGAAGCCGGTCGTGCCGAGCGTAAACTGGAAGATGATGTTGCTATCGTCCGCGTTGAACAGCTGTATCCGTTCCCATATGAAGAGGTTAAAGCTGAACTGGCGAAATATCCGAACGCAAAATCTGTGGTTTGGGCACAAGAAGAGCCGAAAAACCAAGGTGCGTTCTACCAAATCCGCCACCGCATCGAAGACGTTATCAGCGAAGAGCAAAAACTGTCTTATGCCGGTCGTCCAAGCAGCGCATCGCCTGCAGTGGGCTACTCAAGCAAACACATTGCTCAATTGAAACAATTGGTTGAAGACGCTTTGGCATTGTAAACCAAGTAGCATTCCGTCTGAGGCCGCTCAGGCGGAATGCCCATATGCAGAATTAAAAACACACAACAGGCCGTCTGAAAGGGCCATTGGAGACACAAAATGATTATTGATGTAAAAGTACCTATGCTGTCTGAAAGCGTATCTGAAGGCACGCTCTTGGAATGGAAGAAAAAAGTTGGCGAAGCAGTTGCCCGTGACGAAATCCTGATCGATATCGAAACTGACAAAGTGGTTTTGGAAGTACCTTCTCCACAAGCCGGCGTATTGGTTGAAATCGTAGCGCAAGATGGTGAAACCGTTGTTGCCGACCAAGTTTTGGCTCGTATCGATACAGCTGCTACTGCCGCCGCTGAAGCACCAGCTGCTGCGCCTGCCGAAGCAGCCCCAGCTGCCGCTCCTGCTGCTGCACAAAACAACGCCGCGATGCCTGCCGCCGCCAAACTGGCTGCCGAGACCGGTGTCGACGTAAACGCATTGCAAGGTTCCGGCCGTGACGGTCGCGTATTGAAAGAAGACGTACAAAATGCCGCTGCCAAACCTGCCGCAGTTGCTGCTCCTGCCGTTGCACTTCCTGCCGGCGCACGTCCTGAAGAACGCGTACCAATGAGCCGCCTGCGTGCCCGTGTTGCAGAACGCCTCCTGGCTTCTCAACAAGAAAACGCCATTCTGACTACATTCAACGAAGTCAACATGAAACCAATCATGGACTTGCGTGCGAAGTACAAAGATAAATTCGAGAAAGAACACGGCGTGAAACTGGGCTTTATGTCCTTCTTCGTTAAAGCCGCTGTTGCCGCCCTGAAAAAATACCCGGTTGTGAATGCTTCTGTTGACGGCAAAGACATCGTGTACCATGGCTACTTCGACATCGGTATCGCGATTGGCAGCCCACGCGGTTTGGTTGTGCCAATCCTGCGCGATGCCGACCAAATGAGCATTGCCGACATCGAACAAGCAATTGTTGATTACGCGAAAAAAGCTAAAGACGGCAAAATCGCTATCGAAGATCTGACCGGCGGTACATTCAGTATTACCAACGGCGGTACTTTCGGTTCTATGATGTCTACCCCGATCATCAACCCGCCTCAATCTGCGATTTTGGGTATGCACGCCACTAAAGAGCGCGCTGTGGTTGAAAACGGTCAAGTTGTTGTCCGTCCAATGATGTATCTAGCTCTGTCTTACGACCACCGTATTATTGACGGCCGCGAAGCTGTATTGACCTTGGTAGCCATTAAAGACGCGTTGGAAGACCCAGCTCGCCTGTTGTTGGATTTGTAATCGTTTCAGACGGCCTTTTATTTATTAATGAAAAGGCCGTCTGAATTTTTATTTAGATGTAGCGTAATGTAGTATCGTGCTACAATAGGCTCAACGAACGATTGAGGTCGTCTGAAACATTTGATTCGAATGAATCGGCAGATATGGACTTTCAGACGGCCTTTTCTTAAAACCATCAAAACGCAGTCATTCAAAATAAAAAAGAAACAAAAAGTATCGTTTTTATTTTGAGATACTGCAAAAGCAAAGGATGACACGATGTCTCAATATGATGTAGTAGTGATTGGTGCAGGCCCGGGCGGATACGTTGCCGCCATCCGTGCCGCGCAACTGGGTTTCAAAACCGCTTGCGTTGACGCAGGCGTTAACAAAGCAGGCAACGCCCCAGCATTGGGCGGTACTTGCTTAAACGTAGGTTGTATCCCTTCTAAAGCCCTGTTGCAATCCAGCGAACATTTCCACGCTGCGCAACACGATTTTGCAGAACACGGTATCACTGTCGGCGACGTAAAATTCGATGCGGCCAAAATGATTGAGCGCAAAGATGCCATCGTGACTAAACTGACCGGCGGCGTGAAATTCCTGTTCCAAAAAAATAAAGTAACCAGCCTGTTCGGTACTGCTTCCTTTGCCGGTAAAAATGGCGATGCTTACCAAATCGAAGTCGATAACAAAGGTGAGAAAACCGTTATCGAAGCCAAACACGTCATCGTAGCCACCGGTTCCGTACCGCGTCCGCTGCCACAAGTCGCTATCGACAATGTGAACGTATTGGACAACGAAGGCGCACTGAACCTGACCGAAGTGCCTGCCAAACTCGGCGTGATCGGTTCTGGCGTGATTGGTTTGGAAATGGGTTCCGTATGGAACCGCGTGGGTGCAGAAGTTACCATTCTTGAAGCGGCGCCGACCTTCCTGGCTGCCGCAGACCAACAAATCGCCAAAGAAGCCTTCAAATACTTCACCAAAGAGCAAGGTTTGAGCATTGAATTGGGCGTGAAAATCGGCGACATTAAATCTGAAGGCAAAGGCGTTTCCGTTGCTTACGAAACTGCTGCCGGCGAAGCCAAAACTGAAGTATTCGACAAACTGATCGTTGCCATCGGTCGTATTCCAAACACAAAAGGCCTGAACGCCGAAGCCGTAGGCTTGGAAAAAGACGAACGTGGCTTTATCAAAGTAGATGGCGAATGCCGTACCAATCTGCCTAACGTATGGGCAATCGGTGACGTGGTTCGCGGCCCGATGTTGGCACACAAAGCCAGCGACGAAGGCGTTGCCGTTGCCGAGCGCATTGCCGGTCAAAAACCGCATATCGACTTCAACAATGTACCGTTTGTTATTTACACCGATCCTGAAATCGCTTGGGTGGGTAAAACCGAAGAGCAGCTCAAAGCCGAAGGCGTGGAGTACAAAAAAGGTACTTCAGGTTTTGGTGCGAATGGTCGCGCATTGGCAATGGGCAAAGCCAAAGGTACGGTTAAAGTATTGGCAGATGCCAAAACCGACCGTATCTTGGGCGTACACATGATCGGCCCGGTTGTCAGCGAATTGGTTACCGAAGGCGTGACTGCGCTCGAATTCTTCGCCAGCAGCGAAGACATCGCCCGCATTATCCATGCCCACCCAACCTTGTCCGAAGTGGTTCACGAAGCTGCATTGGCGGCCGACAAACGCGCTTTGCACGGTTGATAGACATTAAGGCCGTCTGAAACTTTTCAGACGGCCTTAAGGCCTCCGACAAATTGAATGTTCCGAGAGCTTCGTTTTCTGATTTATAATTCCGTCAGGCAAACAAACAGCATTTACATTCATTATGAACAAAGAAATAGTCGGTATTTTCTTTATACCGGCGGGCATCATCAGCATGTGTATGGCCGCATTGTGGCAGATGTATGTGATGATGACCGAAACTTATACGCTCAACCGTTTTAAAGATAAAGAATTGGTTTGGCGCGTGGCATTGTTGTTTATCAGTTTCAGCCTTGCCGTTTATCTGCTCTGCCCGAATTCGCGTAAAAAAGGCATCGTCTTTTTTATTCTCGGGGGAGGCGGTGCAACCATGTATCTGCTGGCGCGGATGTGGTTGCCCTTCAGTAAATAGTAGGGCCGTCTGAAAATATGGGATTGGCCGCAGGGCGATTCCTAAAACCCACTCACCTTAAGGAGAAATCCATGAATTTACACGAGTATCAGGCTAAAGAACTGCTGGCTAGCTACGGTTTGCCCGTACAAGGCGGTATTTTGGCACACAACGGCGAAGAAGCCGCTGCAGCTTACGACAAATTGGGCGGCAAATTCGCTGTTGTCAAAGCACAAGTACACGCCGGCGGCCGCGGTAAAGCGGGCGGCGTAAAAGTCGTTAAAAGCCGCGAAGAAGCTAAAGAAGTGGCTGAAAGCCTGATTGGCACCAACTTGGTAACTTACCAAACCGATGCCAACGGCCAACCTGTCAACAGCGTTTTGGTTTGCGAAGATATGTATCCGGTTCAAACCGAGCTGTACTTGGGCGCAGTGGTTGACCGTTCTACCCGCCGCGTTACATTCATGGCTTCTACCGAAGGTGGCGTGGAAATCGAAAAAGTTGCTGCCGAAACTCCAGAAAAAATCTTCAAAGTAACCGTTGATCCGCTGGTCGGCCTGCAACCTTGCCAAGCTCGCGAAGTTGCCTTCCAACTGGGCTTGAAAGACAAACAAATCAACGAATTCGTCAAACTGATGACCGGCGCGTACAAAGCGTTTATCGAAAACGATTTCGCCCTGTTTGAAGTAAACCCATTGGCAGTTCGCGAAAACGGCGCGCTGGCTTGCGTAGATGGCAAAATCGGTATCGACAGCAACGCGCTCTACCGCCTGCCAAAAATCGCTGAATTGCGCGACAAATCTCAAGAAAACGAACGTGAGCTGAAAGCTTCTGAATTCGACCTGAACTATGTTGCTCTGGAAGGCAACATCGGTTGTATGGTTAATGGTGCCGGTTTGGCGATGGCTACTATGGACATCATCAAACTCAAAGGCGGTCAACCTGCCAACTTCTTGGACGTTGGTGGCGGCGCAACCAAAGACCGCGTGGTTGAAGCGTTCAAACTGATTTTGGAAGACAAATCCGTTAAAGGCGTATTGATCAACATCTTCGGCGGTATCGTACGTTGCGACATGATTGCGGAAGCCATCGTGGCAGCCGTTAAAGAAATCAACGTCAACGTTCCTGTCGTTGTTCGTTTGGAAGGTAACAACGCCGAACTCGGCGCGAAAATCCTGAACGAATCAGGTCTGAAACTGACTTCTGCAGACGGCCTGAATGACGCAGCCGAAAAAATTGTTGCAGCCGTAAACGCCTAAGGAGAAAAGAATGAGCGTATTGATTAATAAAGACACCAAAGTATTGGTTCAAGGTTTCACCGGTAAAAACGGTACTTTCCACTCCGAACAAGCTCTGGCTTACGGCACTAAAGTTGTCGGCGGCGTTACCCCAGGCAAAGGCGGTCAAACCCATCTGGACCTGCCTGTATTCAACACCATGAAAGAAGCCGTTAAAGAAACCGGCGCTGACGCATCTGTAATTTACGTTCCCGCTCCGTTTGTTTTGGATTCTATCGTTGAAGCCGTTGATTCAGGCGTAGGCTTGGTCGTTGTGATTACCGAAGGCGTGCCAACTCTGGACATGCTCAAAGCCAAACGCTATCTGGAAACTAATGGTAACGGTACCCGCTTGGTCGGCCCTAACTGCCCTGGCGTGATTACTCCGGGTGAGTGCAAAATCGGTATTATGCCGGGTCATATCCACCAACCTGGCCGCATCGGTATTATTTCCCGTTCCGGTACGTTGACTTACGAAGCTGTGGCACAAACCACCAAACTGGGCTTGGGTCAATCAACCTGTATCGGTATCGGCGGTGACCCGATTCCTGGTATGAACCAAATCGACGCACTGAAACTCTTCCAAGAAGACCCAGATACCGACGCCATCATCATGATCGGTGAAATCGGCGGTACTGCGGAAGAAGAAGCAGCCGAATACATCCAATCTAACGTAACCAAACCTGTTGTAGGTTACATTGCTGGTGTTACCGCTCCTAAAGGCAAACGTATGGGCCACGCCGGTGCGATTATTTCTGGCGGTAAAGGTACTGCCGAAGAAAAATTCGCCGCTTTCGAAAAAGCCGGTATCGCTTACACCCGCAGCCCTGCCGAGTTGGGCACTACCATGCTGGAAGTGTTGAAAGCAAAAGGTTTGGCATAAGACCTAAGTCTTTAAGCTGAATGGAAAAGGCCGCCTGAAGTTTTCAGACGGCCTTTTTTAAATTTCATTGGATTGTTTTCATAATAAGCACTTAATTTTATTTAAATTAACGTTTATTTTAGAATAAACGGTTATAATTTATTAACAGATAAATATTCTGTAACCATATCAACCTATATCAAGGAGAAAGGCATGAAAAAACACGATTTTGAAGCACGTCGCGAGGCTTTGCTGAAAGACATCCGAGAAGTGATGGATGATGTGGAAGAGTTGTACCGCGACGGTGTGGAAGCCGGTTCGGAAGAGGGCGGCAAAGCCCGGGCCAAATTGGAAGAGAAATTGGCCGCGGCCAAAGAGCGTTTGAGCCGTTTTGAAGAAGAGGCCGGCGAACGTTTGCGCCATCATGCCGAGCGTGCGCGTGAAAAATACGAGCAGTTTGAAGAAGCGGCCCAGGAGCGTTTTAAAGAAGGCAAAGAGCGTTTTGCCGAATTTGAAGCTGATGCGGGCGAGCGTTTGAAACGCGGTGCCAAACACGCTGATGAAGTGGTGCATGAAAAACCATATTATGCGATGGGTTTTGCCGCATTGGCTGGTTTGGTTGTTGGTGTGTTGTTGAACCGCCGTTAATGTGAATATGTTAAGGCCGTCTGGACAGGCGTGTACATGAGATCATGGATTTCATTGCGCCGTGCAGACGGCCTTAGCCTTATTTTTCCTGGGAAAAAGGATAATCGAGATGGGAATTCGCCAGCGTTTTGAACATGGCAAGGCTTT
>NZ_CATNVN010000012.1:0-22202 GCF_951230505.1 uncultured Neisseria sp. | reverse complement strand
TTCTGTAGGCATGTGTAAAGGGTCTTTTTCTTTTTAAGTTTAGTAAGAAGTTTCATCAATAAAAGGCCGTCTGAAACAAGGACAACCCGTTTTTAATATAACAATCAACGTTTTTTACGATTGATTTGCAAAGAAACAATGGCGACGGCAAAGGTCTGCGCCAAGGCCATACCAAACAGGGGCAGGCTGGCAAAAACTGAACCCGTCAGTACCGAACCGATATCTCGGGACAACACAAAACCATCCCTCGCAAGCATCACCACTATCAAAGCCAACAACAGCAAACTTTCGCAGCCGACCAAAAGCCAAATCATTTTAACCGAACGGCGTTTACGCCATTTCATAATACCGGCGTGTAAAAGGCTGAACATCACGACGGACAGAAACGGATAAAGAAAAGTGGTGAATGGGCGGTCATAACCGCTTTGCACGCACAAATAATCGCCCGGCAGCGTATTGCATTCCATCACATTGAGAAACATCGGATCGACAGCATACATCAATACGCCGAACCATACCGCATAAATCAGACTGGCAATAAAGTAGGCTTTAAAAAATCGGCTCTTAACCATCTTCCCCTACCCCTCACTTCCGTTCCGCAATATGCTCCACCGCTGCCTGCGCACAATACAGCCCAAACGAAGCCGTCACCAGCATACTCGCACCGTAGCCCGCGCAGGACAAACCTTGCGGCGCGGCATCGGTCGAACACGCTTCGCCGGATTGCGGCGGCGTAATATTCTCGGTTGAATAAACGCAAGGCACGCGCATTTTTTCTTTGGTATCGCGGCTGAAGCCGTAGCGCTTGCGCAAGGTATAGCGCAAGTTGGAAAGCAGCGGATCGTGGGTAACGCGGCTCAAATCGGCGGTTTGAATCAAAGCCGGATTTTTCTGTCCGCCCGCGCCGCCGCTGATAATAAACGGTTGTTTATGTTGCACGAAATACGCCGCCATCGCAGCTTTGACACGGATTTGGTCAATGGCGTCGATAACAAAGTCAAAAGGCCGTCTGAAAAGCTCGTCCAGATTGTCTTCGGTAACAAAATCTTCGATTTCCGTCACTTCGCATTGCGGATTGATTTGGGCAATGCGTTCGCGCAAAGCGGTAACTTTTGCCTTACCGAAATCATCGGTCAAAGCGTGCAACTGGCGGTTGACATTGGACTCGGCAACGTTGTCCAAATCAATCAGCGTTAAACGACCGATACCGCTCCTCGCCAAAGCTTCTACCGCCCACGAGCCGACGCCGCCGACACCGACCACGCACACATGCGCACGCGAAAAGCGCGCCAGTGCTTCGTCTCCGTAAAGTCTGGCAATGCCGCCAAAGCGGCGCGAAGATAGAAAAGCGGCATCCTGCATAAGTAACCTTGTGATATATCAATAAATTAATGAAAAACGCGACAGGCGATTCGGACTGACATTATACTTGAAAGCAGATGGGCTGTTGTACCCGCCCGAAAGAGTTTATAATCGTTTCACATTCAGACAAGTTCTGATTTCATATTAAACGAAAGTGCCGCTACTCGGCGCAAAAGGAGAATGAATATGTACAAACATCTGGTTGTAGCCGTTGACGGTAGCGAGACCTCCCTCAATGCATTGAAACACGCCGCCGAACTGGCAAGCCTCAACAAAGCCCAACTGACTTTGGTTCACGTTGCCAACCCTGCCGAATACATGGCTTTGGCTCCTGAATTCCTGCAACATGAAAGCTACGAAGCCGCCGCAGTGGCTCAAGGCAACGAAGTTTTGGATTTCGCAGAAAAAACAGCGCGTGAAAACGGCGTTGAAAACATCGTGAAACACTTGTTGGTTGCCAACAAAGGCGCACGCGAAATGGCGCAAGACTTGGTTGACTACGCCGACAACAACGGCGCAGACCTGCTGGTACTCGGCACACACGGCCGCACCGGCCTGATGCACCTGCTGATGGGCAGCTTCGCCGAGACCGTAATGCGTCAAAGCCACCTGCCTCTGCTGATTATCCGCAGCAAAGCCGAAGAAGCATAATCAAGCATTGATTTAAAATAGCGAAAGGCCGTCTGAATATTTTTCAGACGGCCTTTTCTCACATGACAGTTTCAGCTTTTATTTCGCCATTTCTTTGAACACTTCGTGTGCCGCAGCAATGGTTTCATCAATCAGCTCAGGCGTATGCGCGGCGGAAACAAAACCGGCTTCATAAGCTGACGGGCCGAATGCGACATTGCGGTCGAGCATACCGTGAAAGAAATGTTTGAAACCTTCAATATTGGAACGCGCCATATCGGCGTAGTTTTGCGGTGCATGGCTGGCAAAATACAAACCAAACATGCCGCCCACGCTGTCCGCCGTAAATTCAACGCCGTGCGCTTTGGCCGCGTCGGCAATACCGTTGGCGAGGCGTTGGGTCAGGGCAGTCAGGTTTCCATAGAAGCCTTCGCGCTGAATGATTTCCAGCGTTTTCAAACCGGCCGCAACCGCAATCGGATTACCGGACAATGTGCCTGCCTGATACACGCCGCCCAATGGGGAAATACATTCCATAATGTCTTTACGGCCGCCGAACGCCGCCAAAGGCATACCGCCGCCGATCACTTTGCCCATGGTGGTCAAATCAGGCTTGATGCCGTGCAAAGATTGCGCACCGCCCAGCGCCACGCGGAAACCGGTCATCACTTCGTCGTAAATCAACACGGCACCGTGTTTTTCAGTCAATTCGCGCAAGGCTTTGACAAAGGCTTCAGACGGCCTAACCAGATTCATATTGCCGACAAAAGGCTCCAAAATCACACAGGCAATGTCATTGCCGCTTTGGGCAAAGGCTTCTTCCAGTTGGGCGATATTGTTGTATTCGAGTACCAAAGTGTGTTTGGTAAAGTCGGCAGGCACACCAGCGGAAGAAGGGTTGCCAAACGTCAGCAGACCGCTACCTGCTTTCACCAACAGGCTGTCGGAATGGCCGTGGTAGCAGCCTTCAAACTTGATGATTTTGTCGCGTCCGGTAAAACCGCGTGCCAGACGGATGGCGGTCATCGTTGCTTCCGTACCGGAGCTGACAAGGCGCAGCTGCTCGACGGACGGCATGATTTTGGCGATTTCTTCGGCAATGACAATTTCGCCTTCAGTCGGCGCACCAAACGACAAACCGCCCAATGCCGCTTCGCGCACAGCTTCAATGACTTCAGGATGGGCGTGGCCGACAATCGCAGGGCCCCAAGAGCCGACATAGTCGGTATAACGCGTGCCGTTTTCGTCCCAAACATACGCGCCTTCTGCCTTTTTGATAAAGCGTGGCACACCGCCGACGCTGCCGAATGCGCGCACAGGAGAGTTCACGCCGCCGGGAATAATGGCTTTGGCGCGGTTGAACAAGCTTTCATTACGGTTCATGGTCAATTCTTTCGTAAGAGGTCGTCTGAAAATCAAATCGGTACCATTTTAACACCAAATCCTTTTCAGACGGCCCAAGCTTCAAAATAAGAATCGGGCGCAAAATCAAAATTATTCTTTAAAAACAAACACTCTATCCACATTTTTCCTGCTTGTGCTATAATCCGCGACCTATTGAAACAATAAAAGAAAAGCATCATGTTACGCGGATTCATACTCAGCCTCGCCCTTTTGGCGTCATCCCTCGTCCATGCACAACGCAGCCTGCCTGATGATATGGACGTGGCCGTTTTAAAGACTGTCGATTTGCCTTATCTGAAAGTCAGCAAAGGCGGTTTTTCTTGGACGCGCCTGCTGACCTTGGGCATTGTGGACGGCAATGCGGCCAAACTGCAAATCACCCGCTTCACCAAAATCCACGATGAAAACGACCGTTTCATCCCTATGGGCCGCCTGCTGAATCAAACCGGCAAAGCCGTTGCGTTCAAATACAACGAAGAAAGCCGCCTCGTCCGCGAAATCTGGATTTTGACCGACGCCGAAGCCGACAGGTTCATCGAACACGCCAAAAAGCAGAAAAAGGCGGAAGAATAACTTTCAGACGGCCCTGGTATTCAAAGGCCGTCTGAACCCTTTTACAACAAGCAAGTCAATCAAAACAAACCATGAAAAAAGTATTTATCCGCACCTTCGGGTGCCAAATGAACGAGTACGACAGCGAAAAAATGCTGTCCGTCCTCGCCGAAGAACACGGCGGCATCGAGCAGGTTACCCAACCTGACGACGCCGACATCATCTTGTTCAACACCTGCTCCGTGCGTGAAAAAGCACAAGAGAAAGTCTTCTCCGACTTAGGCCGCGTCCGCCCGCTCAAAGAAAAAAACCCAAACGTAATCATCGGCGTTGCCGGCTGCGTTGCCTCGCAAGAAGGCGAAAACATCGTCAAACGCGCTCCGTATGTGGACGTGGTTTTCGGCCCGCAAACACTGCACCGCCTGCCCAAACTCATCGTCGATAAAGAAACCACCGGCCTGTCTCAAATCGACATTTCCTTCCCCGAAATCGAGAAATTCGACCACCTGCCGCCTGCGCGCGTAGAAGGCGGCTCGGCATTCATTTCCATTATGGAAGGCTGTTCCAAATACTGCTCTTACTGCGTCGTCCCTTACACCCGCGGCGAAGAATTCTCCCGCCCACTTAATGACGTATTGACCGAGATTGCCGGCTTGGCACAACAAGGCGTTAAAGAAATCAACCTCTTAGGCCAAAACGTCAATGCCTATCGCGGCGAAATGGAAAATGGCGAAATCTGCGACTTTGCCACTTTGTTGCGCATCGTCCACGAAATCCCGGGCATCGAACGTCTGCGCTTTACCACCAGCCATCCGCGCGAATTTACCGACGCGATTATCGAGTGCTACCGCGACCTGCCGAAGCTGGTTTCCCATCTGCACCTGCCGATTCAAAGCGGTTCCGACCGCGTATTGAGCGCGATGAAACGCGGCTACACCGCCTTGGAATACAAATCCATCATCCGCAAACTGCGTGCCATCCGTCCTGATTTGTGCCTCAGCTCCGACTTTATCGTCGGTTTCCCGGGCGAGACCGAGCGCGAGTTCGAGCAAACCTTGAAACTGGTCAAAGACATCGCCTTCGACTTGAGCTTCGTCTTTATTTACAGTCCGCGCCCAGGCACGCCTGCCGCCAACCTGCACGACGACACGCCGCATGAAGAAAAAGTGCGTCGCCTCGAAGCTTTGAACGAAGTCATCGAAGCCGAAACCGCGCGCATCAACCAAACCATGATCGGCACGGTTCAACGCTGCTTGGTTGAAGGTATCTCCAAAAAAGACCCTGACCAACTGCAAGCCCGTACCGCCAACAACCGCGTGGTCAACTTTACCGGCACGCCCGACATGATCAACCAAATGATCGATCTGGAAATCACCGAAGCCTACACCTTCTCCCTGAAAGGCAAACCGGTATAAACACACACAAACAAAGGCCGTCTGAAACTGTTCAGACGGCCTTTATCTTGGTTCGGCCCGGCATTATCTGATTCATGTATTTTTATTACCCGAACAAAAAGCTTTTCAGTATAATACCGCCCGAAAATTCCCTTATCTGTTGAGAAGTTAAGGCCAAAATCCGAGCTTCCGGCAGTTAAACCCGCTGATGCCGTCCTCGAACGGCTTTCCCAAAGGAATATCTCGAATGAGTTCTTCAAATCAAAGCGTTTTGGAAAGATTATTCAACCTCAACGCCAATCAGACCAACGTCCGCACGGAAATCATGGCCGGTGTGACAACCTTCCTCGCCATGTGCTACATCATCATTGTCAACCCCCTGATTTTGGGCGAAACCGGCATGGATATGGGCGCAGTATTTGTGGCCACCTGTATCGCCTCCGCCATCGGCTGTTTCGTGATGGGCTTTGTCGGCAACTACCCGATCGCCCTCGCTCCGGGCATGGGTTTGAACGCCTACTTTACCTTTGCCGTCGTCAAAGGCATGGGCGTGGACTGGCGTGTGGCATTGGGTGCCGTTTTCATCTCCGGCATCATTTTTATCCTGTTCAGCTTCTTTAAAGTGCGTGAAATGCTGGTCAACGCCCTGCCTATGGGCTTGAAAATGTCGATTGCCGCAGGTATCGGCCTCTTCTTGGCATTGATTGCACTCAAAGGCGCAGGTGTGATTGTGGCCAATCCTGCCACATTGGTCGGCTTGGGCGACATCCACCAGCCTACCGCCCTGCTGGCGATGGCAGGCTTTGTCATGGTGGTTGCACTCGGCCACTTCCGCGTCAAAGGCTCCATCATCATTACCATTCTGACACTGACCGCCATCTCCACCGTCTTGGGCTTGAGCGAGTTCAAAGGCGTGGTCGGCGAAGTTCCGAGCATTGCGCCAACCTTCATGCAGATGGACTTTAAAGGCTTGTTCACCGTCAGCATGGTCAGCGTGATTTTTGTATTCTTCCTGGTTGACCTGTTTGACTCTACCGGCACATTGGTCGGCGTTTCCCACCGCGCAGGCCTGTTGCAAGACGGCAAACTGCCACGTTTGAAACGCGCCCTGCTTGCCGACTCTACCGCCATTATCGCAGGCGCCGCCTTGGGTACTTCTTCCACTACCCCTTACGTTGAAAGCGCGGCAGGCGTTTCTGCCGGCGGCCGTACCGGCCTGACTGCCGTTACCGTCGGCGTACTTATGCTGGCCTGTCTGATTTTCTCCCCACTGGTTCAAAGCATCCCTGCATTCGCTACCGCACCCGCCCTGCTCTATGTAGGCGCGCAAATGTTGCGCAGCGCGCGCGAAATCGATTGGGACGACATGACCGAAGCAGCACCGGCATTCCTAACCATCGTCTTCATGCCGTTTACCTACTCGATTGCCGACGGTATTGCGTTTGGCTTTATCAGCTACGCACTCATCAAACTCTTGTGCAACCGCACCCAAGACGTACCGCCTATGGTATGGATTGTCGCCGTGTTGTGGGCATTGAAATTCTGGTTCTTGGGTTAAACTGCTCAAAAGAACAGGCCGTCTGAAAACTTTTCAGACGGCCTGTTTTATTTTACCCAGCGTTTAAAGCTGTCGGTAAAAGATTATTTTTTCACTTTTTTAGCAGCTGGTTTAGCGGCAGCTTTCGCGCCTTTGTCCAATGCGCAGAAACGGGTAGCGATTTGGTCAACCACTTCTTGTTTGCCATTTACTTCGGTAGTACCGCGGATAGTCAGCATGTTGCCATCAACTTTGTCCACGTTGGCTGCAGTGGCTGCTTCAGCAATCCAAGCAACATTGCCGCCCCAGAATGCGTTTACATCTTTGCTGCTGTCAGTAATACGGAACAGGTTTTCAGTTACTTGGCCTTTGTATTTTACTTGGGCAGCAACAACTTCGTTGCCTTTGAAGCCATACATTACGCTCAGAGGCTCTTTGCCGTCTTTACCGCATTTGTAGTGAACTTCTTTAGTACCGTCGATAGAGTCTACTTTCAAAGTATTAGGTACTGGAGCTTGAGCTTGTTGAGCCTGAGCTTGTTGTTGCGCAGTAGGCGCAGCTTTAACTTCAGGTTTGGCTTTAGAACCGCTGCTACATGCAGTTAGGGCAACAGCCGCCAAAACGGCAGGAACGATTAATTTAACATTCATATTCATAATTGACTCCCAAATGGTTTCAATAAAAAACCAGCAAAGGCCGGCTGACATTTACACATTAACAGAGATATTCCGTCTTGTCTTTATCTCAGACGGCATTTTTTAAGAAAAGTTCAAATAAATATTTTTATTTTCTAAAATCAAGAAATTATAAATATGAAATCATGTAAATTCAGGTTTAGGAACTCTTAAGATGAATACTGTTGTCAATAAATTGGGTTTCGACAATGGTAAAATGAGATTGAAAAGCGCATATAGACGACAAAAAGTCTGGGCAATTTATTTTACATACTTCTGTCTCTTGAGTTGCTGAGCGTTTCAGACAGCCTTAGAATACAAACAGTAAATGCAATAAAAAAACGCAATCCGAAACAGATTGCGTTTTTTTGAAAACTGGCACGCCCACGGGGAATCGAACCCCGGTTACCGCCGTGAAAGGGCGATGTCCTAACCGCTAGACGATGGGCGCAGATAAATCTTGTGGCGCACCCGGAGCGATTCGAACGCCCGACCCTCTGGTTCGTAGCCAGATACTCTATCCAACTGAGCTACGGGTGCATCCTCATCACTTCGCAAGTGCGTTGTGAATCAAGAAGACCGAATAATATAGGTTTTACTGAAACCTGTCTACTTTTTTCACAGAAATTTTTTATATTTTTATTTAACTAATTGAAATTAAACAATATAAAATTAACGTAAAATCCCTACTCCTGACAAATCCTGCGCCATTTTGGCGGCGGAGTTATCGGTCATGCCGCCGACAAAATCCAAGATTTTCATATAGGCCTGATACAGACTGTCTTCAGGAAGAATCGGATTGTGCTTTTTCAACAACTCCAACGCCAAAGACTGACGCGTTGCCAACTGTTTTTCTGCAATCAGGGCATAGGCGGCAGGGACGAGCAAATCCAAGATGGAGCCTAAGCATGGGAACGTGGCAATCTCGGTCAAGAGCTTGGTGTGATGACGAAAAATCCGTGTTTGCGCCAATTCTTTCGCTTTTGCCAAAGTGTTTTGCACTTGCGGGCTACACAGAGCAAGCAAGTCTTTGCCTTTGAATGTTCCGTCCAACAAGTCGGACTGATGCAGCATAAAGGTTTGCGCGACATCATCAATCGCCTTGCCAATCGCAATGCCGCGCAACATGGCGCAACGCTGACGACTGGAGCTGGCATGCCATGCGCTTTCGGCAAAGGTCAGCTCGGATAAAATACTTTCCACTTCCGTATCCGTGAGCAAATCCAATTCAACGGCATCTTCCAAGTCCAGCAAGGCATAGCAAATATCGTCGGCGGCCTCCATCAAATAAGACAAAGGATGACGCGCCCAGCTGTCTGCTCCTGCGGAAACCAGTCCCAATTCGTCGGCAACTTGACGGATAAACGGCAACTCGGTTTGATAAATATTGAATTTCTTTCTGCCGTTTGGATGTTGCGTTGTCCACGGATACTTCAGCAATGCGCCGATGGCTGCCGCAGTCAGGCGCATTCCGCCCGCCTCCGGATACATTTCAAGGCTGGCGACGATACGCAGGCTATGCGCATTGCCTTCATAAGTTTGAATATCGTTGCGTTCCGCTTCGTTTAATGTGTTCAGATAAATTTGATGTTCAGGCCGTCTGAACCAATCGCGCAAAGCATCTTCGCCGGTATGGCCAAACGGCGGATTGCCCAAATCATGTGCCAAACAGGCAACCTGCACCACGGCACCAATATCGCTGGGCGTATTGCCCTGCGGCAGAAAACCGCCATTGTGCAACATCACGCCCACGCGGTTGCCCAAGCTCCTGCCCACGCTGGCAACTTCAACGCTGTGCGTCAGGCGGTTGTGCGTCAAGTCGTGCTGCGCCAACGGATGCACCTGAGTTTTACGGCCAAGGCGGCGGAAGGCTCCGGAAAAAACAACCCGGTCGTAGTCGATGTGAAAATCCGTACGCAAGGCATCGGCACCTTCCTGAGTCGAAGGGGTAACGGTCGGCACGATTTCGCCGTTTTTGGTACGGAAGCGTTGGGTGGACAATAAGTTTTGCCAATTCATTCGGATGGTCATAAAGTTTCCTCAAGCAAAGTAAAGGCCGTCTGAAACATGTTCAGACGGCCTTATGCTTATTTACCGCGCATCAATTCAAAGAAATCGTCGTTATTTTTAGAGTCTTTGAGTTTGCCCACCAAAAACTCGGTCGCTTCGATTTCGTCCATAGGATGCAGGAATTTGCGCAAGAGCCACATGCGTTGCAACTGATCGTTTGGCACCAGCAATTCTTCGCGACGCGTACCGGATTTATTAATGCTGATGGCCGGGAACAGGCGTTTTTCTGCCATACGGCGGTCAAGGTGCAATTCCATATTGCCCGTGCCTTTGAACTCTTCGTAAATCACGTCGTCCATGCGGCTGCCGGTTTCAACAAGCGCTGTCGCAATAATGGTCAGCGAACCGCCCTCTTCCACATTACGCGCTGCGCCGAAAAAGCGTTTCGGACGGTGCAAAGCGTTGGCATCTACACCGCCGGTCAGAATTTTGCCCGAAGTCGGCACGACGGTATTGTAGGCGCGTGCCAAACGGGTAATCGAATCCAGCAGAATCACCACGTCTTTTTTGTGTTCGACCATGCGTTTGGCTTTTTCAATCACCATCTCGGCCACTTGTACATGGCGTTGCGCAGGTTCGTCAAACGTAGAGGAAACCACTTCGCCTCGTACAGAACGGCTCATTTCGGTCACTTCCTCCGGACGCTCGTCAATCAACAGGACAATCAGTTCGACATCGGGATAATTGGCGGTAATCGCATGGGCAATGTTTTGCAACATCACGGTTTTACCGGTTTTAGGCGGGGCCACCAACAATGCACGTTGGCCTTTACCGATTGGGGAAACCAAGTCGATGGCTCGGCCGGTCAGATTCTCTTCGGCTTTGATGTCGCGCTCGAGTTTGAATTGTTCGGTTGGGAATAAAGGCGTGAGGTTTTCAAAGAGGATTTTGTGTTTGCAGACTTCGGGCTGATCGCCGTTGATGGTATCGAGGCGGACAAGTGCGAAATAACGCTCGTTGTCTTTAGGTACGCGCACGCTGCCTTCGATGGTGTCACCGGTGTGCAGATTGAAGCGGCGGATTTGCGTGGGCGAAACATAAATATCGTCAGGGCCGGCAAGGTAAGAAGTATCTGCGCTGCGCAGGAAACCGAAGCCGTCGGGCAGGATTTCGAGTGTGCCGGAACAGGTAAAGCTGACATTTTGCTTCATCATCTGGCGGACGATGGCAAAAACGAGGTCTTGTTTGCGGAAACGGTTGGCGTTTTCAATGCCATGTTCTTCTGCCATTTCCAAGAGTTTGGAAATGTGGAGGGTTTGGAGTTCTGAAACGTGCATAGTATTGATATATTTTGAATGGTATCAGAGAGATGGCACAAAGGCCGTCTGAAAGGATGAAATCGTGCCGCAGGATACGGTAGATTTTTGAGAAAGTTGAATTTTAGGCAGTTGGAGGCAGGGTGTCAAATTTTTAAATCGAACACTGAGCCGATACCATAATCTTACCATGCAATAAGATTACGGCTGGAAGTAAGGTGGCAACCGCAATCTTATCATCAAAAATCCGAGTATTTACCCAACTTCAGACGGCCTTTTGCCCGTATCGCATCAGCGTCATGCCGCCGACCGCCGCCGCACAACCCGCAACCAGCGAAATATGCAGCGGTTCGCCCAAAAACCACGCCGAAGACAGCACACCGAAAATCGGCACGAGCGTAATATACGCCGCCGCGCTGCCTGCACCCAAAGTCTTCACGCCTTCGAAATACCACGCGTAGGCCAATACCGTCGCACCGATGACCAACCACGCCAAGGCTGTCCAACCGCGCCCATCCATTGCCGCTATTGCCTCAAACGGCATTCCATCCGTCCATAACGCCACCGCCGACAACATCAACGCACCGATGAACGATGTTGCTGCCGTTACCGTCAGCGCATCTATCCCGCGCAAAACCGCACGACCAATTAAAGTATAGGCCGCCCAGCAGACCACGCAGCCAAAAATCAGCCACTCCCCCGCCTTGATGCCGCCCGATAATACCGTCAACGGCTGCCCTTGCGTTACCACCATAATGGCACCGCCGACCGCCAGCAGCATGCCCGCCAAAATCTTCGAATTTAAACGCTCGCCGAAAAACCAAGTCGCCAACAGCAGTGTCAATACCGGATTCACCGCCACGACCACCGCCGCCTTGCCTGCCGGCATAGTTTGCAAACCCAACATAAAAAACACCGCATAGCCGCACACGCCGACGGAAGCGGCTGCCGTCAAGCCCAGCCATTGCCGCGCCGACAAAGCCGCCAAAGTCGCGAACCTGCTGCGCGCAAACAACCAGCCCAACAACAAAACCGAAGCCAGTACAAACCGAACCGCCCCGCCCGTCAACGGCGGCAGCGACTGCCCCAACATCCGCCCCATCGGCCAGGATGCGCCCCACAACACTGCCATTCCCAGCAGTTTCAAATGTACAGAATAACGTTCCATCCCATCCCTTTTATAGACAAAGGCCGTCTGAAAACCGGATTTCACGTTTTCAGACGGCCTTCAATTTAACGACTGCAAACAGATTACTTAGGCTGCCAAGAATCTTTCAACGTCACCGTGCGGTTGAACACCGGAGTGTCTGTGCTGTGGTCTTTGCGGTCAGTCACGAAATAGCCGATACGCTCAAACTGCCAACGGCTTTCTGCCGGCAGATCTTTTGCGACAGGTTCGGCGTAGGCGGTGATTTCCTTGATGGATTCAGGATTGAGGAAATCGGTGAACGGCAGGTAGTTGCCGTCTTCGCCGCGCACGGCATCGGGACGCTCGACGGTAAAGAGGCGGTCGTACAGGCGGACTTTGATTTCGGCGGCGTGTTCGGCGGAAACCCAGTGAATCACGCCTTTGACTTTTCTGCCTTCAGGATTTTTGCCCAAGGTGTCGTGGTCGATACTGCATTTGAGTTCGACCACATTGCCCGCCTCGTCTTTTACTACTTCATCGCACTTGATCACATAGCCGTGGCGCAAACGCACTTCGCCGCCGGGAATCAGGCGTTTGAAGCCTTTAGGCGGATTTTCGGCAAAGTCGTCGGCTTCGATGTAGATGGTTTGGGAAATAGGTACTTCACGATCGCCCATTTCTTCGTGGTTCGGATGAAACGCGGCACGGCGGCTTTGGGTTTTACCCGCTTCAAAGTTGGTCAGGGTCACTTTGAGCGGATTCAACACCGCCATCAGACGCGGGGCGGAGTTTTCCAGCTCTTCACGAATCGCTCCTTCCAACACGCTCATATCGACGATGTTTTCGGATTTGGAAATACCGGCGCGTTTGGCAAACAGGCGCAGGCCTTCGGGCGTGTAGCCGCGGCGGCGCATACCGGAAATGGTCGGCATACGCGGATCGTCCCAGCCGGAAACATGGCCTTCTGAAACCAGTTGGTTCAGCTTGCGTTTGGACGTGATGGAATACAGAAGCTCCAAACGGGAAAACTCGTATTGGCGCGGACGCGTGGCGTGCGGCGCTGGGATGTTGTCCAACACCCAGTCGTACAACGGACGGTGGGCTTCAAATTCGAGCGTACACAAGGAATGCGTGATGCCTTCGATGGCATCAGAAATGCAATGCGTGTAGTCGTACATCGGGTAGATGCACCATTTGTCGCCGGTGTTGTGGTGATGGGCGCGGCGGATGCGGTAGATGACCGGATCGCGCATATTGATGTTGCCTGAAGCCATGTCAATTTTCAGGCGTAGGGTTTTACTGCCGTCGGGAAATTCGTCGTTTTTCATGCGCGTGAACAGGTCGAGGTTTTCTTCGATACTGCGGTCGCGGTAAGGGCTGTTTTTGCCTGCTTCGGTCAGCGTACCACGGTATTCGCGCATTTCTTCGGGTGTCAAATCATCGACATACGCTTTGCCGTCTTTGATTAAACCGACGGCGTAGTCGTAAAGCTGGTCGAAATAGTTGGAAGCAAAACGCGGCTCGCCCGCCCAATGGAAACCCAACCACTCAACGTCTTCTTTGATGGCGTTGACGTATTCGTCGTTTTCTTTTTCAGGGTTGGTATCGTCAAAACGCAGGTTGCACAAGCCGTCGTAAATATAAGCCAAACCGAAGTTCAAGCAGATGGATTTGGCGTGACCGATGTGCAAATAGCCGTTTGGCTCGGGCGGGAAACGGGTTTGGATGGCTGTATGTTTACCGCTTTTGAGGTCTTCTTCGATGATGGTGCGGATAAAGTGGTTGTCCGCGAATTGGTCTTTATTCAACATAATATTTCTTTGATGGGAAAATGATTTTCTGTTTTCAGACGGCCTGAGCATTCAATTAGGCCGTCTGAAAGGAATGGAATGATGGCTCAATTGTACCCGACTTGGCTACTTTGATACAGGGTCGGCAACCTGCCACGCTACACCGCGCTCGTTTAGGGTTTTCTGCATGGCGGCGGATGGTATACGGTCGGTAAACAGCTTATCGAATGCGCCGATATCACCCAGTCTGACCAAGGCATTGCTGTTGAATTTGCTGTGGTCGACGCCTAGATAGCGCACGCGGGCATTGTTCACCATTGCCTGCATGACGCTGACTTCCTTGTAATCGTCATCTAAAAGCGAGCCGTCGTTTTCTATGCCGTGGGTACTCATGATGGCATAGTCGACTTTGAATTGGTTGATGAAATCGACAGTCGCCACGCCGGTAATACCACCATCCAATGGGCGGACCACGCCGGAAGCGATGATGACCGTGTAGTCGGTACGCGCCGCAGTGATGGAGGCGGCGTAGATATTGTTGGTGATAATCCGCAGGTTTTTACGCTGTCTGACCAACTCGGCGGCGACGGCTTCCATGGTGGTGCCGATGCTGATAAAGAGCGAGGCATTGTCGGGAATGGTGGAAGCGATCAATTGGGCAATGGCGTTTTTTTCCTGCTGCTGATGGTTGCGCCGCTCCTGCCCTGCCGTTACGACTGAAACGTCGCCCAAAGATGCGCCGCCGTGATAGCGTTTGAGCTGTCCGGTCTCGCTCAACTCCTGCACATCGCGGCGTATGGTTTGCGGCGTAACATCCAAATTCGCCGCCAACTCTTCCACCGTCATGAAGTTATGTTCGCGGACAAGGGTGAGGATATGTTCGTGTCTTTGGATTTTGGGTTTCATGGCGTTTCGCTTTGTAGGGATAAACCAATGGCCGTCTGAATATTTCAGACGGCCTTGTTATTGTCAACCCGATTACATCTCGAGTTTTTGTTCCAAGCGTTCCATACACGCGCCCAAGTGACGGCGCATGACTTTGGTCACACGGTTGCGCTTGCCTGCCAGCAACAAATCGAGGATTTCTCGGTGTTCATGGTGTGAATTGGAATCGATGTTGCGCTTTTCTTTGCGAAGCGGATCGGAAACGGCCACAATCAATGAAGAGCGCGCGCATAAGGTATTCATGATTTCAAACAGGACATCGTTGTCCAGCAGTCGCGCCAATTCGACATGGAAGGCATTGGACAGGCGGTTCCAGCCCACGCGGTCGCCGCTTTCGGAGGCTGCGCCCTCTTGCTCAATCATGGCGTAAAGCGGTTGCAGACGCGTTTCCAAATCAGGCATATCGATAAGGACGCTCAAAATCATGCTTTCCATTTCGATACGCGTGTTGAACACGTCTTTCATTTCTTTCAAGTCCGGCACATGAACAAATGCGCCGCGATTGGGCTGCAAATCGACGATTTTATCGTGCGCCAAAAGCGATAATGCGCCACGCACGGTATTGCGCGAGCAAACCATTTGTCGGCAAAGCTCGGACTCAGTCAGTTTTTTGCCCGGCAGCAGCAGATGGTCGGTAATGCCGTCCAAAATCAATGCGTACACGCGGAAGAGTTCCGAATCGTGACGCTCTTCCAAAATAAGCGATGAAGTTGCAGGCGCAACGTTGGTATTATTTTCGTAATCCATAATGTTTCCCCAGTATCCGTATTAAGGCGCAAGCGTTTACAAACCTGCATCTTTCGGGGTTGTTTAAAATATAATTAAAAATTGTTGACAATGTTAAACGAAACTTGCACAATGAGATCAACAAGCCAAGTTATAAAGGCTGATAGAGAGAGAGAAAAAGGAATAAAAAGCAAGCAGATATATTCATGTTAATGCGTGAATATATCTGCTTTTTTGTGTGCAGCCGTCTCACGCTCCGGCTTTTTCCTTGAAAACCGCCTTATTCTGTTTCGACAATCTCGAAGCTGTGGCTCATTTTTGCCGCTTTGCCCAGCATAATCGATGCGGAGCAATATTTTTCAGCAGACATCTGTACGGCGCGCTCAATCGCGCTTTCTTGCAAACCCCGGCCATACACTTTGAAGTGGATATGGATTTCGGTAAACACGCGCGGCACGGTGTCGGCGCGTTTGGCAGTCACTTCAGCGCGGCAGTCGGTGATTTTTTGGCGTTGTTTCTCGGCAATCATCACTACATCGATGCTGGAACAGCCTGCTACACCCAACAACAGCATTTCCATCGGGCTAGGGCCGCGTTTGACTTCGCCTTCAGCCGCCGCGCCTTCCATCACAACGCTGTGTCCGTTTGCCGTTGTACCGACGAAGCACATTCCGTCTATCCATTTTGAGGTAACTTGCATGGTGTCTTTTTTATCCGTAAAAGCATTAATCCGATATTGTAAACAATTTCAAGTGATAAACCTAGTCAGGCCGTCTGAAAAATACAATCAATTACAATTGGTCTGAACGCATTATTCATCCCGATACGCCCAGTGGTTGACCGGCCCGTGCCCTGCACCGATGCCCAAAGGATAGGAAATGGCGGCGGCAATATAGTTTTTTGCCGTTTGAACCGCCTCGGGTACGCTAAACCCTTTTGCCAACTCGGCAGTGATGCAGGCAGAAAATGTGCAGCCCGTGCCATGGGTATGCGGCGTTGGGAAACGTTTGCTGTTCAGCTCGATGGTTTCATATTGCGTAAACAGCCAGTCGGTGCAATATTCGCTTTGGCTGTCGGCAAGATGGCCACCCTTAATTACCACATTTTTCACACCCCAATCCTGAAGAATTTTGGCGGCGCGTTCCGCATCTTGGCGGTTTTCAATATTGATACCCGTCAATGCCTGCGCTTCGGGCAGATTGGGGGTCAATACGTCCGTATGCGGCAACAGCAGGCGTTTCATGGCTTCAACGGCTGAATTTTCCAACAACGGCGCTCCGCCTTTGGCAATCATGACCGGATCCAACACGCGTTTGCCGAAGTCGCATTCGGCGGTTTGTTCCGCCACGCATTCGATGATTTCCGCCGTACCCAACATGCCGATTTTATAGGCACGGATTTGGAAATCCTCCTGAATCGCGGCAATTTGCGCAGCAATCATGTCGGTCGGTATCGGATGCACTGCCGATACGCCCAAAGTATTTTGTGCGGTAACCGCTGTCAGTACGCTGGTACCGAACACGCCGCGCATCTGAAATGTCTTCAAATCTGCCTGTATGCCCGCGCCGCCGCCGGAATCTGAGCCGGCAATCGTCAGCGTTTGAATAAAAAGTTCGTCCATCATATCCTCCTGTTTTTCAGACGGCCTTGTGTTTATCGTTGTTGAGAGCAGTTTGGTTTTATCCGCAAACAAAGGCATTCGCCGTCTATCTTTCCGAATGCCTTATTTGTTGTTTTACCAAAAACAAATGTACGTTCTCGGGCGGAATATCTTAACAAACAAAAGGCCATCTGAAAACTATTTTCATTTTCAGACGGCCTGTTCAATTTTAAACCTATTCAGGCTTATTCTTCGTATGCGTCAATCGGCAAGCAGGAGCAAACCAGATTGCGGTCGCCATACACTTCATCTACCCGTTTGACGCTCGGCCAGAATTTGTGTTCGCGAACGAACGGCAATGGGAAGACGGCTTCTTCGCGAGAGTACGGATGCGCCCATTCACTGGTTACGTCGGACGCGGTATGCGGAGCGTTCACCAGCGGATTATCCTCTTTCGGCCATTCGCCGCGCTCGACTTTCAGCACTTCCTGTTTGATTTGTTTCAGGGCGGCGATGAAGCGGTCGAGTTCGGCTTTGCTTTCGCTCTCGGTCGGCTCAATCATCAGCGTGCCGGCAACAGGGAAAGAAACCGTCGGCGCGTGGAAGCCGTAGTCCATCAGGCGTTTGGCGATGTCGGTTTCAGTGATGCCGCTTTCGGCTTTGAGCGGACGCAAATCGACGATACATTCGTGCGCGACGCGGCCGTTTTTGCCTGTATACAGAATCGGATAGTCTTCGCTCAGGCGTTTGGCAACGTAGTTGGCGTTGAGCAATGCCCAGCACGTTGCCTGCTCCATGCCTTGTTTACCCATCATGGTCAGGTACATCCAGGTAATCGGCAGGATAGACGCAGAACCGAAGGCCGCAGCAGCAACGGCGGTTTGGTCGGCACTGGCGCTGTGGGTGTCGGTCAAAGCGTGTCCCGGTGCAAACGGGGCAAGGTGGGCTTTCAAACCGATAGGACCGACGCCCGGACCGCCGCCGCCGTGAGGGATACAGAAGGTTTTGTGCAGGTTCATGTGCAACACGTCCGCGCCGACTTCGGCAGGCTGCATGATGCCAATTTGGGCGTTGAGGTTGGCACCGTCCATGTAAACCTGTCCACCGTTTTCATGGATGATGCGGCAGATGTCGCGGATGCCTTCTTCGTACACGCCGTGGGTGGACGGGTAAGTAATCATGATGGCGGACAAAGCGTCGCGGTATTGCTCGGCTTTGGCTTTCAAATCGTCGATGTTGACGTTGCCGTGTTCGTCGGTGTCGACAACGACGACTTTCAAACCCAGCATGGCCGCAGTCGCAGGGTTGGTGCCGTGGGCGGATTTGGGAATCAGGCAGATGTTGCGGTGTCCCTCGCCGTTGGCTTCTTGATAGCGGCGGATGGAGAGCATGCCGCTGTATTCACCCTGCGCGCCGGAGTTGGGCTGGAAGGAAATCGCGTCAAAGCCGGTGATGGCTTTCAGGCTGTTTTCCATGTCGGTCAAAAGCGCGCGGTAGCCTGCGGCTTGGTCTTTGGGGGCGTAGGGGTGGATGTCGGTGAACTCTGCCCAAGTAATCGGCAACATTTCCGCAGTCGCGTTGAGTTTCATGGTGCAGCTGCCCAATGAAATCATGCTGCGGTTCATCGCCAAATCGCGGTCTTCGAGTTTTTTCAGATAGCGCAGCATTTCGTGTTCGGTGTGGTAACTGTTGAACACAGGATGTTGCAGAATGTCGTCTTGACGCAGCAATTCGGCGTTCAGACGGCCTTTGACGTCATCGGCAAATGTGAACGTATCTTTGCCGGTAAACACGCGGTACAAATCAACCAAATCTTCGCATGCCGATGTTTCATGGAATGCAGCCGCAACTTGAGTATCGTTAACGCGGCGCAGGTTGTAACCCGACGCCAAAGCAGCGGCAAACACTTGGTCTGCTTTCTCTTTGCTGCCGAAATCGACAGTAACGGTATCGAAGAAGACTTTGTGAACCACATTCAGGCCGTCTGAAACCAGCGCATCGGCAAAGGCAGAAGCCAGTGCATGAATGCGGTTGGCAATGCGTTTCACGCCTTCAGGACCGTGGTAAACGGCATACATACCGGCCAAGTTCGCCAGCAATGCCTGTGCGGTACAAATATTGGATGTCGCTTTTTCGCGGCGGATGTGTTGCTCGCGGGTGGACAAAGCCATGCGCAAGGCAGGTTTGCCCGATGCATCTTTGGATACGCCGATGATACGGCCCGGAGCGGAACGTTTGAACTCGTCTTTAAACGCGAAATAAGCAGCGTGCGGACCACCGAAGCCCATCGGTACGCCGAAGCGCTGGGTGTTGCCCAAAGCAATATCTGCGCCCAGTTCAGCCGGAGACTTCAGCAAAACCAAGCTCATGATGTCGGCGGCAACGGCCACGATTGTGCCTTTGGCTTTCAGACGGCCGATAACGTCCTGCAAGTCTTGTACGTCGCCGTCTTTGCCGACGTATTGGAACAGCGCACCGAAGTATTCACCTTCGTCGGCTTGGGCAAAATCGCCGACCACCAGTTCAAAGCCGAAATATTTGGCGCGGGTTTTCATCACATCCAAAGTTTGCGGATACACGCGCGCATCTACAAAGAAACGCTCGGATTTCACTTTACCCACGCGGTGCGCCATCGCCATCGCTTCGGCGGCAGCAGTCGCCTCATCCAGCAAAGACGCGCCTGCCACAGGGAAACCGGTCAAATCGATACACACTTGTTGGAAGTTCAACAAAGCTTCCAAACGACCCTGCGCGATTTCCGCCTGATACGGCGTGTAGGCAGTGTACCAACCCGGATTTTCCAACACGTTGCGCAAAATCACGTTCGGCACGCGGGTCGGGTAATAGCCCAAGCCGATATAGGATTTGTTGATCACGTTTTTCAACGCAATGCCTTTCAATTTCGCCAACGCGTCCGCCTCGGTCAGGGCTTCGGGCAGGTCGAGTTCGGACGGCATACGGATGCTTTGCGGCACAGTATTGCCGACAAATTCGTCCATGCTCTTCTCGCCGAGCGCTTCCAAAAGCGCAGCCTCGTCGCCAAAGCTCAAATGGCGCGCGGCAAATTCGTTCGGATTGAACAATTCAGATAGTTTCATTTCTACTCCTTCGGTGTTATCGATATCAACACTGTTTTTTCTTGCAGATGTTGTTTCAGACGGCCTCCGCCCACTTTGGACGACATGCCAATATTTCCCTATAAACCGGACAGGTTTCCACATGCGCTCCGGGCAGGTAGCCGGTACTCATCAGAAATTCGCCGACGATTTCGCCACCGACAAATTTGAAATGTTTTTTAAACAGTTTCACCCATTCAGCCTTGTCGAGCGGATGGTTCGCATCCAGCCAGTTTTTGAATGAGCCGTATTCTTGCTGTATTTGTTTGATTTGTCGCGCGTTATAAATGGCTGCGTTGATTTTCAGGCGGTTGCGGACGATGCCTGCATCGGCAAGCAGCCGCTCAATATCGGCTTCGTCAAATGCGGCGACCGTATCGATGTCAAAACCTTTAAATGCCGTCTGAAATGCCTGCTGCTTCTTCAGCATCAGCATCCAGCTCAATCCTGCCTGATTGATTTCCAACACCAGCCGCTCAAACAATTCATTGTCGTCCTCAATCGGAAAACCGTATTGCGTGTCGTGATAATGTTTGTTGGGATTGTCCGTATCGTCAGGAAGCGTGTCGACAAATTCGCAGTAATTCATGTTTGCTGAGGAAAAATTGAAACAAAGGCCGTCTGAAAGCATTTTTCAGACGACCTAAGACCTGCAATATCAAACAGATGAAAAACCTGTTTGGATGTTTGCAAAAATCAAGCTACTTCGCCTGCGTATTGTTCGGCAGTCAGCAGACCGTCGTAATCTGCAGGATTGGCAGGTTTGATTTTGAAGAACCAGCCTGCGCCGTAAGGGTCGCTGTTGGCAGTTTCCGGAGCACTTGGCAAATCTTCGTTGACGGCAACGATTTCGCCTGCAATCGGAGCGTATACGTCAGATGCGGCTTTTACAGACTCAACCACACCGGCTTGTTCTTCGGCAGCCAGGTTTGCGCCGACTTCTGGCAGCTCGACAAACACGATGTCGCCCAACAGCTCTTGCGCGTGATGGGTAATACCGACGGTGATGGTACCGTCTTCTTCAAGGCGCAGCCATTCGTGGCTGGCAACGTATTTCAGTTCTGCTGGGATGTTGCTCATGGTTTGATACTCCATTGATAGGGGGTTATTTTCAGACGGCATCTTCATGAATCAATATCCACAGATGCCTTGTTCAATGCTTTCTACAAACGTCCGTATCGGACGACAATTAAAACCTGCTTTCAGACGGTCCTTAACAAAAAAGGCCGTCTGAACCGATATTAATCAAACTGTTTTTGACCGTTGCGCACAAATGGCAGCTTCAGTACGCGTACGTCCACTTCTTTACCGCGCATCAGCACTTTGGCGGTATCGCCGTCAAAGTCTTTCGGTACGCGCGCGATGGCGATGGATTGTTTCAGGCTTGGCGAGAATACGCCGCTGGTAGTTTCGCCTTTGCCTTTGTCGGTTAACACTTCCATATGCGCGCGCAGGATGCCGCCTTTTTCAAGCAACAGGCCGACCTGTTTCACGGTAACGCCTTTTTCTTTCAATGCCAGCAAGGCGGCTTTACCGACGAAGTCGCGGCTTTCGTCTTTCAAGTCAACGGTCCAACCCATGCCTGCTTCGAGCGGGCTGGTATTGTCGTCCATATCGTTGCCGTAGAGGTTCATGCCGGCTTCCATACGCAGGGTGTCGCGTGCGCCAAGGCCGCAAGGCTGTACGCCTGCTGCTTGCAGGGCTTTGAAGAATGCGACGGCTTCAGTGCCCGGCAGAATCACTTCGACACCGTCTTCGCCGGTATAGCCTGTACGGGCGACAAACCAGTCGTTGCCCAAGTCTGCACCTTGGAACGGTTTGAGGTTGTGGACGACATCCGCCCATTCGGGTTTGACGGTCAGGAGTTTTTCAATGGCTTTAGGGCCTTGTACGGCGAGCATGCCGAGGTCGTAGCGCGGATTGAAGGCAACTCCGAACTCTTGTCCGACTTTGTGGAATTGTGCCGTGTCTTTTTCGCGGGTCGCGCCGTTGGACACGATGCGGTATTGGGTTTCGG
>NZ_CATNVN010000011.1:0-24243 GCF_951230505.1 uncultured Neisseria sp. | reverse complement strand
CGGCAAAAGTCCGCAGCAACCCGGTTCAAAACGTTTCCTACACTGTACGTAAAGGCGATACCCTGAACACCATCGCCAGCCGTTTCAATGTTGATATTAACGATATCCGCCGTTGGAACCGCAATACCCGTACCGTATCTCCCGGTCAACGTTTGAAACTGATTGGTAGCTAATATTAGCTTTAAAACAAAGGCCGTCTGAAAGATTCAGACGGCCTTTTTCTTTATGATAGATAATCAAGTTAATGTTTGATGACAAATAGAATAGCCTTCTCTTTAAGATAAAAATATTTTTTGAAAACTACTATATAGAAAAGAGAGTGTGTAAAAACACCCTCTTTCTCAAATGGATTACCGTCAGACTCTACTCTTAACATCCATATTCAAACATATGAATTCCGTAAAATATATTCCTATGCCGGTGAAAAAGCATCACAGAAAAAGGCATCTTCCGGTAAAGCGTATTTTTGAGTCAGCAAACCATGTGCACTTTCGGTCATCTCTGTTGATCCGCAAGCATAAACCTCATATTGGCTCAAATCAGGATAATTTTGTGCAGCAACATCTTGCACATAGCCAGTTTCCCCTTTCCAATCGGAATCAGGCTTAGAAAGAACAGGCGAGAATTTCGCATTTTTCAGACGGCCTAGTAATGCTTCTGCTTCTTCCAATGCGTACAAATCCTCCTGCTGACGTGCTCCCCAGTAAAAATGAACCTGACGCTCACTATTCTGGTGAATCAAATCAAGCAAGATACTGCGGATAGGTGCGTAACCTGTACCCGTTGCCAACAAAACAATCGGTTTATCGCTGCCTTTTTGCAAAGTAAACGTACCCAATGGACCTTTAACACGGACAATACCTTTTTCTTTGATTTTAGGCTCGGCACCAAAAATCATTTCTGAGCATACGCCGTTTTCACGTTTGCGGATATGCAATTCCAAAATGCCTTCTTGATCAGGCGAATTGGCGATTGAATAGCTGCGGCTGATATTACCGGGAAGCAGTAAATCAATATATTGCCCGGCATAAAATGCAAATGGCGGCGCTTTAGGCAAAGCCAATCGCAACAAAGCAACATCATGTTTGATTTCAATCGTTTCAATGCGTACAGGCAAAGTGCGCACCGGCAAAGCATTCGGATTAAACCCCGGCACATTGATTTTGAGGTCGCTCTTCGCAGTAGTGCAACACAATAACACTTTGCCCTGCGCTTTTTCTTCTTCACTGATGGCTTTATCAATATGCTTGCCCATTTCAAATTCGCCACTAATCAACTCGGCCTTACACTGCCCGCAAGCACCGCTTTTGCAAGAATGAGGCAAATTTAAATTCTGACGGGTTGCGGCAGCAAGAACAGTTTCGTCCTTATTCGCCGTAAATGTAGTTTGATCTGGTAAGGTAATGGTATGTGTCATGGTATTTAGAATAAATTTATTATCAAAAACAAAGACCGTCTGAAAATAAAACCTGTTTTCAGACGGCCTGTCCTATCTATCAAGCCAATTTGGCTTTAATCAACTCTTGAACCTGAGCCGGATTGGCCTTGCCTTTACTTGCTTTCATCACTTGACCGACAATCGCATTTAAGGCTTTTTCATTACCAGAACGGAATTGCTCAATGGCTTTCGCATTGTTTACCAACACTTCATCCACCATCGCTTCAATTGCACCAGTGTCAGTAATCTGTTGCAAACCATGTTTTTCGATGATTTCGGCAATACCTGCTTCAGGCTCAGCCCACATCGCTTCAAAAGCTTTTTTCGCCAATTTGCTGCTTAATGTTCCATCTGCAACTTTAGCAACCAACTCGGCAAGGCGCGGAGCTGTAATCGGGCTTTCAGCCAATTCCAAACCTTCTTTGTTCAAGGTAGCGGCAAGCTCGCCGTTCATCCAGTTCGCCGTCAATTTACCTTGGCCGCAGGCTTTGGCCGCTTCTTCAAAATAGGCAGCTTGGGCGCGGCTAGCAGTCAACAGACGCGCATCATAGTCAGACACGCCGTAATCGGCAACAAAACGCGCCGCCATTTCATGTGGCAATTCAGGCATTTGCTCTTTGGCTTTTTGCAACTGGCCGTCTGAAATAATGACTGGCAGCAAATCCGGATCTGGGAAATAGCGGTAATCGTGCGCATCTTCTTTCAAACGCATCACACGGGTTTCACCTTTTTCAGGGTCAAACAACATGGTTGCCTGCTGTACTTTACCGCCGTCTTCCAAAATTTCGATTTGCGCTTCCACTTCATAATTGATGGCTTGTTCCAAGAAGCGGAAAGAGTTGAGGTTTTTGATTTCACGGCGTGTACCGAACTCCGCCTGACCTTTTGGACGTACAGAAACGTTGGCATCAACACGGAACGAGCCTTCCGCCATATTACCGTCGCAAATATCCAGCCAAGTCACTAAACCATGCAACGCTTTAGCATATGCCACAGCTTCGGCTGCGGAACGCATTTCAGGCTCGGAGACAACTTCCAACAAAGGCGTACCTGCACGGTTCAAGTCGATACCGGTAGCACCGTTCAAACCTTCATGTACGGATTTACCCGCATCTTCTTCCATGTGCGCACGGGTAACATTGATGGTTTTAACCTCATCGCCCACTACGATTTCCAGTTTGCCGTGTTCAACAATCGGCAAATCCAACTGGCTGATTTGATAGCCTTTTGGCAAATCAGGATAAAAATAGTTTTTACGGTCGAACACGTTTTTCTGATTGATTTTCGCATCCAAAGCCAAACCGAGTTTGATGGCTTTTTCGACGACTTCGCGGTTCATTACCGGCAATACGCCCGGCAACGCACACTCAACCACGCTGGCGTGGGCATTAGGCTCGGCACCGAATGCAGTGGATGCGCCGCTGAAGATTTTGGATTGGGTGTTGAGTTGGACGTGGATTTCCAGTCCGATTACGGTTTCCCAAGTCATAAGGGTCTTTCTGTCGAAAAAAAGTTAATCGGTTAAATGAGTGATTCGTTTTTCAGACGGCCTGAATAAAAAACATAATAGGCCGTCTGTAAGATAAGTTTATTTCCTGCGGCGTTGGAAACCGGGCAGCTGCCAATGGAAACGGTATGCAGTCAGGCGAAATAACAATCCGCCAGCAAAGAGCAGGTTTAACGTAAAAATATTAATCCAGCCCAAATGCCCGAACAGATAAATCAGTCCGCCAATCAAAATGGCTACGCTGCCGTAAAGGTCGGTGCGCAAAATCATCGGCACATCATTGACCAAAATATCGCGCGCAATACCGCCACCAACGGCAGTCACAAAAGCCAAAGAAATAACGCCGAACAAATTAAGTTGCAAAGCCATACCGATTTGTGCGCCGGTAATGCTGAACGCTGCCAAACCGATAGCATCGGCAATAATAAAAGCAGCGGCCAAATAGGTGCTGCGATAGCGTTGCACCCTTATCAACCATGCAATGGCAAGCGTGGCAAACACAACAATCAGCGCATCGGTTTGCAAAAACACTTGCGGAATCCGGCCAACCAAGCCATCGCGTATCATGCCGCCGCCGACAGCCGTCAGTAACGCAGTAATGACGACACCGAGTACATCCAACCGCTTGTTGTAGCCGACCAAATAGCCGGAAATAGCAAATGCGGCTGTCCCAATGATTTGGATGAAGTCGGTTGTATTCATAACATGTATTCTCGTCAGATGATAGTTTAATTTGTAGATGCTAAAACATTTCTTATTTGCATTTCTATTTCATCTAACATCTGATAACGCTTACGATACATAGACCGTTTTTTGCTTTCAATTTCCTCAAAGTCCTTACGTATCGGCTCTTTTGGCAGATGCCATAATCCATCAACACCTTTTCGGGCACCATGCTCTTGCCAAAATTGGTCATAATTCATTTTGACACGTTTCTTTAAGCGCCAACGTAGCTTAACTTGCCTATCTTGTGTAATACCAATCACACCATCCAGCTTTAGTGCAATAGCAAAATATTGCAATGCATGCACCATCAGTTGCTGAGGACGCAATCCATGCAGCCTCTTAGTTAAGCTCCGGACTATATCTTTCGCCTCTTCTCCTGCAGGCCCCTGAAGAGAGGCGGCAAGCAGCATATTATTTACAAAGGCAAAAGTTGCCATATACAGCCGTTTTCCACCGTCTTCCCGCAAAGAAAGAGACCACATTCCCTCATCGACACAATTGTCATTTCGGTTAAGCCAAATCTCAAGGCCGTCTGAAGGTTTTGCCAAAACAATATGAAAGGAACGGGTTTTCATACCCATTACTCTTTCTTTTCCAAAAAACTTTTCTGCAGCCTCAAAATCTGACTGCATAATTTTTAATCTATCCGCACCACTAAATTGTTTATCAACAAATTCATGTATCAAAGGATAGGCATCTTGAGGCATTTCACTAAAAAAACTTTGGCATATTTTCGAAGTATTTACAAACTGCTCAAATGCCTTAATTTCTTTACGATACCACAATGTCCTCAATGTAAATTTTAAATGCTGCGTTTTAAACTTTGGCGCATTCTGATAAACAGTTTTAAATCCTGGAAAAGAAAACTTTTCAGGCATATAGACTCCCTGCCCTTACTCCGGTGCTTTGGTATGCCAATCGCTGTTCAGTTGAACTTGATGTGCGGCGCCCAAAATTTTAGCCTCGGAGAAATAGTTGCCGATAAATTGCACACCAATCGGCAGGCCGTTCGTGCTGAAACCGGCAGGCAGAGTCAGTGCAGGCAAACCGGCAAGGTTTACGGCGATGGTGTAAATATCGGATAAGTACATTTGCACAGGGTCGTGGATGTCGCTGCCGAGTTTCGGCGCAGCAGTCGGTGCAGTCGGCGCCAAAATGAAATCACATTGACCAAAGGCCGTCTGAAAATCATTGGCAACCAGACGACGCAGTTTTTGCGCTTTCAGATAATAAGCATCATAGTAACCATGACTCAATACATAAGTACCAATCATGATACGGCGTTTGACCTCGCTACCGAAACCTTCGGCACGAGTATTGCTGTACATTTCTTCCAAATCGCCGAATTGTGCTGCACGATGGCCATAACGTACGCCGTCGAAACGGGACAAGTTGGTACTTGCTTCCGCAGAGGCAAGAACGTAATAAGCAGGAATCGACAATGATGTTTGCGGCAGGGAAACTTCAACAGTCTCCGCACCTTGTGCTTTGAGCAAATCGATAACGCTTTGCAAGGCCGTCTGAACATCGGCATCTGCACCTTCACCGAAATATTCTTTAGGCAAACCGATTTTCAAACCTTTGAGCGGCTTGTCCAAATCACGGGTGTAGTCTTCTTTGTCGCGTTCCAAGCTGGTGGAATCGCGCTCGTCAAAGCTGGCCATGGCGTTCAACAAAATCGCACAGTCTTCGGCTGTTTGCGCCATAGGGCCAGCTTGGTCGAAGCTGGAAGCATAGGCAACCATACCAAAGCGTGAAACTGTACCGTAAGTCGGCTTGATGCCGGTAATACCGCAATGCGATGCAGGCTGACGGATAGAACCGCCGGTATCCGAACCCAACGCAGCCGGTGCCAAACGCGCCGCAATCACGGCAGCCGAACCGCCTGACGAACCGCCGGGAACATGTTCAAGATTCCATGGGTTTTTGGTTGCGCCGTAGAACGAAGTCTCATTGGTCGAACCCATGGCAAATTCGTCCATATTGGTGCGGCCAAGGGTCACCATGCCGGCATCCAACAGGTTTTGCACCACAGTGGCAGTATAAGGAGAAACAAAGTTATCCAACATTTTGGAGCTACATGCACTGCGCCAACCTGTTTGGCAGAAAATATCTTTGTAAGCAACCGGTACACCGGTCAAAGCCGTTGCATTACCGGCTGCGATACGCGCATCGGCTGCTTTGGCTTCAGCAAGGGTCTTATCTTGATTGATGGTAACGTAGCCATTGATGGCAGGGTTTTTCGCAGCAATAGCGGCCAAATATTCGGTCGCCAATTCGACTGCGGAGATTTGTTTGGATTGCAGCAGGCTGCTGGCTTGTTTGAGCGTGTAAGCGGTCATTGTGCCGTACTTTCTATAAAACAGTTTTTGCTTTCAAAACAGATATTGAAAACATCCGTTTAAATCAATAAATCGGGCCGTCTGAACAAAGTATCCTTTCAGACGGCCTTGCAATAGGGACTTGCCGATAAGCAAAGGCCGTCTGAAACCTTATTCTTCAATTACTTGAGGAACGATATACAGGCGATTGTGCACTTCGGGGGCAACAGCCTGATATTCTGCAGCGTGGTCGGTTTCAGTCACTTTATCTTCGCGCAGGCGTAAAGCGGCTTCGTGCGGATGCGCCATGGGTTCGATGCCGTCGGTATTGACGCTTTGCATGTTTTCAACCATGGCGAAAATGTCGTTCAACTCGGCAAGCGTTTTGTTTTCTTCTTCGTCCGTTAAAGTGAGGCGCGAGAGTTTTGCGATTTTTTCCACATCATTTAAGCTTAAAGCCATAAAAAATCCTTGTCTGATAGCAATGCACCTTGGGTTTGGGGTATCATTGCATTTCGTCTTCTATGAAGCGAAGAATTATAACCGAAAACCAAACAGGTTGGCATGGTGTTTTGATTCAGACGGCCTTTAAAGGGTGCATTTATCCGTCTAAAACCGTGTACCTGTTTTTCTTATTTTAAATAATGCTAAACACATCCGGGCTGGGCCGGAATTTCAGGTATCCTATGTTTCGTCTTTTATCTCGTTTCCTCTCTAATGATATTGCCATCGACTTGGGCACGGCCAACACGCTGATTTTTGTACGCGGCAAAGGGATTGTTTTGGATGAGCCGTCCATGGTTGCGATTCAATCCGGCGCAGGCAATAAAAGTAAAATTATGGCGGTGGGTACGGAAGCCAAAAAAATGCAGGGCCGTGCGCCGCGCAATATTGAAATCGTCCGTCCAATGAGGGACGGCGTGATTGCCGATTTTGTGATTACCGAGCGTATGCTGGGTATGTTGATTAAAAAAGCCACCGAAGGACGATCTTTGGTTCCGCCTCGTGTGGTTATTTGTGTTCCTGGCGGCTCTACCCAAGTGGAACGTAAAGCAATTTTGGATTCGGCGTTTGCTGCCGGCGCGGCAAGCGTGCATTTGATTGAAGAGCCGATGGCTGCCGCTTTGGGCGCAGGCTTGCCGATTGAAGATGCGGCAGGCTCGATGATTGTCGATATTGGCGGCGGTACGACCGAAATCGGCATTCTTTCACTGGGAGGTATGGCCTATTCTGCTTCCGTCCGTGCAGCCGGTGACGAATTCGATAAAAGCATCATCCATTATCTGCGCCGCCATCGCGGTGTCTTGATTGGCGAAGCTACGGCAGAAGAATTGAAGAAACAAATCGGCTCGGCCTCTGGTTTTGAAACCGAAACAGCCATGCGCATTAAAGGCCGCGACCTGGCCGAAGGTACGCCTAAATCCTTGGCGGTTACTTCAAATGAAATTCGTGAAGCATTGAGTGAAACGGTAAATCAAATCATCCGTGCCGTCCGTCTGGCTTTGGAACAGGCTCCGCCCGAATTGGCCGGCGACATCGCCGACCGCGGTATTATGCTGACCGGCGGCGGCGCGCTTCTGCACGGTATCGATACCGTCTTGGCTGATGCAACCGGCCTGCCCGTCGGTATTGCCGACCAACCTCTGAACTGCGTTGCCTATGGTGCCGGTAAGGCTTTGGACTATATCGGCAAATGGGATACCGTGTTTACGGAAAACCCATAAGGTAGATGGTTATGGAACGCTCTTCTTTGCGCTTTGACGAGGCAAAAGGCCCTAAGCTGTTGCCTCGTTTTGTCGTTTATATCGCTCTGGCTGCCGGCCTGATGGTGGCCGATTACCGCTTTTCATTGATGCAGCCGGTGCGTGCGGCAGTAATGCCCATGCTCTACCCTATTCAATGGCTGGCGAATCAACCTGTTCAACTTTATCAATATTTTGCTGACCTCTCCCAGTCCAAATCCGAGCTCTTGGAACAGAACCGCCAGCTTTTAGAAGAAAATGGCCGTCTGAAAATCGATTTGCAGCGGGATAAAGTCAATACCGATGAATTGCGCGAATTGAAAAAACTGTATGGTTTACAACAAAAAGGCATTCACAACGTTATCGGTGCGGAAGTCATTTCCAATGGCAAAGATCCGCTTTCCGAAAGACTGATTATCGGCAAGGGCAGCCAAGACGGTTTGAAAGTTGGCGATGCAGTCATCGATCAAAGCGGTTTGATTGGCCTGTTGACACAAGTTCACACACAAAGCGCGGAAATTGAACTGATCTCAAGCGGACAAAGCATTGTCCCCGTAGCCGTCAGCCGCACCGGTGAACGCAATTTGGCATACGGCAATGGCAACGGTTTGGATTTGCGCTATTTTCCAACCGGCTCAGACTTGAAACCCGGCGATATTCTGCTGACTTCCGGTTTGGACGGTACTTATCCGGCGGGGATTCCCGTTGCAACCGTCAGCAAGGTTGTCCGCGCATCGGGAACACCTTATTACGATACGCAACTGACGCCTTTGGCCGCTTTACGCAGCAGCCGTTTTGTCTTGGTACTTTCTTCCGGCCCTTCTTCCCCACGCTGATTTCATGAACGATTTTGACGATTCTTACCGTGCAGTACCGCTGCACATCATGGCGGCCAGTCTCATTGTGATGATGATACTGGACTTTATGCCATTTTCCTTTGACGGATTCTTTTGGCTGCCTGAAATGACGGCACTGATGTTGCTGTATTGGACATTGCACCAGCCGCAACGTGCAGGCATGGTACTGGCTTTTGCCATTGGTCTGATTGTCGATGCAGCAACCGCCGCGACTTTAGGATTACACGCCCTGTCTTACGTTGTGATGACTTATTTCATCTTAAACCGACGCCGCCAAATCATGCTGTACGGCCACATTATGCAATTGGCTGCTGTCTTGGCTGCCCTGCTTCTCAATCAGGCCGTTTTAACTGTTGCACGTCTGTTCCTCAATCATCAGGTCATCACTTTGCAAGGCTTTGTTGCCCCATTTGTCGGCGCACTGCTTTGGCCGATACTCAGCCAGCTGATGCTGATCGTGACCCGTATTTACCGCGCGCACTGAAAAGATGAAACCGATTCTTCCACACCGTCTTTCCGGTGGTCAACATACCAAAAAACCTTCCGCTCAGGCAGCACAAGCCGATGCTTTGTTGCGCCTGCTCGTTGCCTTTATCCTGATTGTCATCTTCTTTTCCATTTTGCTGGCGCGGTTCTTCTACCTGCAAGTAACTCAACACAATGAGTTTTCCGGTCAAGCATCAAGCAACCGTATCACCCTGATTCCAACGCCGCCCGTACGCGGCGAAATCGTCGATATCAACGGCGTTCCTTTGGCCAAAAACTATCCCGTCTTTTCGCTTGAAGTTATTCCTAGCCGCATCGAAGGCAAGATGGAAGATGTCATTGAAGCATTGAAAAAATACGTCGATATTACGCCGACAGATTTAAAACGCTTCAAAAAATACCGCGAAAGCTATCGAAAATTTGAAAATATCCCGCTCAAGCTCAGGCTGACCGATGAAGAGACTGCACGCTTGTCCGTACATCTGCGCGAATTCAAAGGCGTAGAGGTCAACTCACGCACATTCCGCGAATATCCTTACGGCAAGCTGACTTCCCATTTCTTAGGCTATATCGGCCGTATTAGCGATAAAGACAAAGAAATGCTGGAAGAAGAAAGCCTGACTGCCCTCTATCGCGGCAGTACACATATCGGCAAATCCGGCTTGGAAAAATATTACGAACACCAGCTTCATGGTATTCCAGGCTATCAGGAAGTCGAAAAAGACGCTTACGGCAACATCGTCCGTGTATTGAAAAATGTCCCGTCCAAAATGGGGCAAACCTTGCGCCTAGGCATGGATATCCGTATGCAGCAGGAAGCCGACCGAATTTTGGGCGACCGTCGTGGCGCATTGGTGGCCATCAATCCGCAAGACGGTACAGTTTTGGCATTTGTTTCCAAGCCTTCCTTCGACCCCAACCTCTTTATTGATGGCATCGACAGCGACACTTGGAAAATACTGAATGACGATTGGAAAAAGCCTTTGATCAACCGCGTTACCCAAGGCCTTTATCCGCCGGGTTCTACATTCAAACCCTTTATGGGCATGGCCTTGTTGGAAAGCGGCAAAATCACTCAAAACACCATCGTCCCCGCCCCCGGCGCATGGAGCATACCCGGCAGCCGCCATATTTTCCGCGACTCCGTCCGCAGCGGTCACGGCTCGGCCAACTTGAGCAAAGCCATTCAAGTATCCTCAGATACCTTCTTCTACCGTTTGGGTTACGAAATGGGTATCGATAAAGCCTCTCCGTATCTGGCGCAATTCGGTTTCGGTCAGAAAACCGGTATTGACCTGCCTAGTGAATATGTAGGCGTTTTGCCCAGCCGCGAATGGAAAGCCAAACGCTTTGCCAAATCTTCCGACCCGACTGCCAAAGAATGGCGTGCCGGCGAGATGGTTTCCGTCAGTATCGGCCAAGGCTACAATGCCTACACGCCTTTGCAAATGGCACATGCGACAGCATCTCTGGCCAACAACGGTGTCGTTCATCAGCCGCATTTGGTCAAAGAAGTATTAGATTTCGGCGCGCGCAAAATTACCCGTATCAACCCCAATCCTGAGCGTCAAATTCCGTTCAAAGCCGATAACTTCGAATACGTCAAACGCGCAATGGAAAAGGTATTGAAACCGGGTGGTACGGCGCACCGTATCGGTGGCGGACTCGCCTATACGATGGGCGGTAAAACCGGTACGGCCCAAGTCGTACAAATCAAACAGGGCAGCCGCTACAATGCCGCAGCCCTACGCGAACAACACCGCGACCACGCATGGTTTATCTCGTTTGCGCCATTGGAAAAACCTGAAATCGCCATTGCCGTTATTTTGGAAAACGGCGGTTGGGGTGCGTATGCCGCGCCATTGGCTCGTGAAATGACTGATTTTTATATGCTTCACGTCAAGCCGCAACAGTTTTCAGACGGCCTTGAATCAGATTTGACCCAAACTGAAAAAACTGATAAACATCAGCCTATTACCAGTATTTTCCAATCCGCCTACGGACTGACGCCGACAAGCCCTGCCTCACAGCCGGAGGTTCATCATGAATAACACATCAGCGTGGAAAAATTTAAAATCCACCATTGCAGCCCCAATTGACCCTTGGCTGTTTTTTGCCATGCTCGCCATCTATATCATGAGCCTGTTCCTGCTCTATTCTGCGGACGGGCAAGAGTTCGGCCAATTGGAAAACAAAACCATCCATACCGTTTTAGGCTTTGCCCTTTTATGGATTATCGCCGTATTCAAGCCGCAAACGGCTGCCAAAGTTGCCCTGCCTGTTTATATTGTCGGCGTATTACTGCTGATTGGCGTCGAAGTTGCCGGCGTTACCGTCAACGGTTCGACCCGTTGGCTGAGCCTCGGCTTTACCCGTATCCAACCTTCCGAAATCATGAAAATCGGTATTCCCATGACTGTCGCGTGGTATTTCCAACGCTATGAAGGCCGTCTGAAATGGATACATTATATTGTTGCCCTCGTGCTGATTCTTGTTCCTGTCTCCCTGATCTTGAAGCAGCCCGACCTCGGTACGGCAGCACTGATTATGGCTTCGGGCATTTTTGTCATCTTTTTTGCCGGATTGCCCTGGAAAGCCATTTTTGCCGCTATTATTGCCTTTGTGGCCGCCCTGCCGCTCTTATGGAATTACGGCATGCACGACTACCAGAAAACCCGCGTCCTCACCCTGCTCGACCCAACCAAAGACCCGTTAGGCGCAGGCTACCACATCATCCAATCCATGATTGCCATCGGCTCGGGCGGCGTATGGGGTAAGGGTTGGCTCAACGGCTCGCAAACCCATTTGGACTATATTCCCGAATCAACGACTGACTTTATTTTTGCGGTATTCGGCGAAGAATTCGGCCTGATTGGCAATATCCTTTTACTGCTGGTTTACCTCATCATTCTGGCACGCGGATTGTGGATTGCCGCACAAGCGCAATCCCTTTACAGCCGTACTTTGGCAGGCGCATTGACCATGACCTTTTTCTGCTACGCCTTTGTAAACATGGGCATGGTCAGCGGTATTTTGCCCGTTGTCGGCGTCCCACTTCCCCTGGTCAGCTACGGCGGTACAGCTACACTTTCCATCATGGTGGTACTAGCCCTGTTGATGGGTATTGCCAATGAACACAAAAACCTCCGCCGTCGTAATATAGACAACGACGACCTAACTGCAAGCAAGGAATAATATGGAATTAGGTGTAGAAATCGGCAAACTTCTCGTTGCACTTCTTGTACTGATCAACCCCTTCAGCGCGCTCTCAATTTATCTTGACCTGACACAAAACCACAGCACCAAAGAAAAGCGCAGAATCGCGCGTACTGCCGCATTGGCTGTTTTCATCGTGATTGTCGTCTTTGCACTGGGCGGCGGTATCTTGTTGAAAGTACTCGGCATCAGCGTCGGCTCCTTCCAAGTCGGCGGCGGTATTCTGGTTTTGCTGATTGCCATCTCCTTAATGAACGGCAACGATAATCCTGCCAAGCCCAAAATCGACCCCAATTCAGAAGAGCATCACCATGAGCAACAAGTCCGCCGCAATGAAAAAGCCATTGCCGTCGTACCCATTGCCATTCCGATTACCATTGGCCCCGGCGGTATCTCTACCGTCATTATTTACTCCTCTGCCGCCAAAAATTACAGCGATATTGCCCTAATTATCATCTCCGGCTTTCTGGTCAGCCTGATTTGCTATCTCATCCTGATCGTTGCCGGACGCATCAGCAAACGCTTAGGCACGACCGGCCTGACCATCCTCAACCGCATTATGGGCATGATGCTTGCCGCCATTTCCGTAGAGATTATTGTTGCCGGCTTAAAATCTATTTTTCCCCAACTGGTCGCTTGAAGTACAATTATCACAATAAAAGGCCGTCTGAAACATTTTCAGACGGCCTCATAAAAACATAAAAACAAAGGAGCCAACCATGTTTCACAGCACCCACGTTTTCACTGGAGAAACCATTTACCGCCGACCGGCGCAAAGCTATACCGAGTTCACCGACGAATTAAACCGCCTCCAAACCCTTCAGCAAACCTTCGCCCAATCAAGCATTACCGAGCGCACCGCCCTCTTACAGCAATTTGCCGACAGCCTTACCCAAAACCAAGAACGCCTTGCCGAAATGGTTTGCGAAGAAGTCGGCCGTTGCCTGCACGAATGTCGTGCCGAAATCAGCAAATCCATCGAGCTTATCCGCTACTACGTCCGCCTTGCCCCTGAACTACTTGCCCATAAAACCATCGCCACCCAAGCCAGCCTCAGCCAAGTCCGCTTTGAGCCTTTGGGCGTTGTTTTAGCGGTCATGCCGTGGAATTATCCTGTTTGGCAGATTTTACGATTTGCCATCCCAGCCCTGTGCGCCGGCAATGCCTGCGCGCTCAAACCTGCGCCCAGTGTCGCCCGCGTCAGCGAGACCCTCTTTGACCTTGTCCCCGAAGGTTTGCCGCTTATCGGCGCATGGTTAAACCATGAAGATACGCTTAAATCCATTGAAGATACCGATGCCATGGCATTTACCGGTTCAACCCATACCGGCCGCCTGCTGGCTGCCCATGCAGGCAGACATCTGAAAAAAACCGTCCTTGAACTGGGCGGCAGCAATCCGTTTATCATCCTGCCCGACGCCGATCTGCAACGCGCAGCCATCGATGCCTGCTATTCGCGCTTTCGCGATGCCGGACAATCCTGCAATGCCGCCAAGCGCATCGTTGTTACCCAAGATATTGCCGATCAATTTATCCCGCTCTTCCTTGCCGAGTGCGCCAAACTGCAAACCGGCAATCCAAAAGACCCGAACACCACTCTTGCCCCACTTCACCGCCAAGACCTGCGTCAAACCGTACACGAGCAGGTTCAAGATGCGGTTGCACATGGCGCGCAATGTTTGAGCGGCGGCTATATCCCTGATGGAGAAAGCTGGTTTTATCCTGCTACCGTATTGGATCAGGTCAACCCAAACTGCCGCGTTTGGCACGAAGAAGTCTTCGGCCCGGTTGCCATGATCTTACGCGCCGACAATCCAGATCACGCCGTTACGCTTGCCAATGACACACCTTTCGGCCTCGGTGCCTGTATCTACACAGCCGACACGGCAAATGCATGGCAATACGCCGAAAAAATCCAAGCAGGCTCTGTCTTTATCAACCGCCACACCAGCAGCGACCTGCGCCTTCCCTTTGGCGGAGTCAAAGCTTCAGGCTATGGACGCGAGCTATCAGAATTCGGGCTGTACGAGTTCGTCAATGTCAAAACCTATTGGCAAAAATAAACCGTTTCATTAACTCAGGCCGTCTGAAAAACCCGATTTCAGACGGCCTGATGTTTTTTTAAAGACTGGCAAAAATGTTGTATTTAAAACCCATACCAATTCTGCAAAATCAAAGAGGCTCAAAAATAAGAAACCTATTTTAGAAAGCAATTCATATTTCCACGCCTATTGTGAATCGGCAGCTTACCATGTTCATCATTCCAACTGTTTCATTAAACACTCTATAAAATAGCCAATAAACAAAAATGCCGTCTGAAATACAACTTTCAGACGGCATTTTCAATCAAATACTACTTACCGGATTACAATTTCAAACCGGCCAGTTTAGCAGCATACGCATCCAAATCGGCGATTGGACGGGTAGCCACGCCGCTTTCCATTGCTGCTTTAGCAGTAGCTGTAGCAACGCGAGGCAACAGGCGGGAGTCGAATGGAGTAGGAATCAGGTATTCCGCACCGAATTCAAATTTCTTACCGTAAGCAGCAACCACTTCTTCAGTTACCTCTTCCATCGCCAAATCAGCCAAAGCATACACGCAGGCGCGTTTCATTTCTTCGTTGATGGTGGTCGCGCCGACATCCAATGCGCCACGGAAGATGAATGGGAAGCACAATACGTTGTTTACTTGGTTCGGGAAGTCTGAACGGCCGGTACCGATGACCACATCCGGACGGGTTTCTTTTGCCAAAGGAGGCAGAATTTCCGGATTTGGGTTTGCCATAGCGAACACGATTGGTTTTTCATTCATAGTATTCAGCATTTCAGGAGTCAGCAGGTTGGCACCGGACAGACCCAAGAAGATGTCTTTACCTTTAACGGCATCGGCCAATACGCGTTGGCCGTTATCTTCAATGGCGTAGAACTGTTTGGACTCGTCCATACGGTCTTTGTCTTCGCGGGTTTTGTAAATCACGCCTTTGGAGTCGCAAACGGTCACGTTTTCGCGTTTCAAACCCAAATCCAGCAATTGGTTCAAGCAGGCAATCGCTGCGGCACCTGCGCCGGAGCACACCAAAGTCGCTTCCTCAATTTTGCGGCCTGTATAACGCAAAGCGTTCAATACAGCGGCAGCGGTAATGATGGCAGTACCGTGTTGGTCGTCGTGGAATACAGGGATTTTGCAACGTTTGCGCAATTCGCGTTCGATGTAGAAGCACTCAGGCGCTTTGATGTCTTCGAGGTTGATACCGCCGAAAGTCGGTTCCAAAGAAGCGATGATGTCTACCAGTTTTTGCGGGTCTTTTTCATCGATTTCGATATCGAATACGTCAACGCCGGCGAATTTTTTGAACAATACGCCTTTGCCTTCCATTACAGGTTTACCGGCCAATGCGCCGATGTTGCCCAAACCCAACACTGCTGTACCGTTGGAAATCACGGCAACCAAATTGCCTTTGGCAGTGTATTTGTAGGCAGTTTGCGGATCGGCATGGATTTCCATACAAGGAGCAGCTACGCCCGGAGAGTACGCCAACGCCAAGTCTTTAGAAGTAGCCAGAGATTTGGTTGGGGTAACGGAGATTTTGCCCGGCACGGGGAATTCGTGGAACTGCAGGGCGGCTTCTTTTAATGAATTTTCCATTTATCGATCCTGTTTGCGAGAGAGATTTTACAGCGAACAAGTCTGAAACAGACTGCTTCAGACGTTTAAAATTTCTAAAGTCGGGTTGTTAACAGACCGGCTTTGTAAGGGACCGTAATTTTATCATGTTCTTTTGGTGGCGCATACCGATATTTATTACATTTGTTTTGATATTTCGTTTTATTTGGTTTTATGTCTAAAAACTTCTGTAATAATATTTCTTCGCCACATTACCATTCTTTCAGACGGCATTTTATTTAAACTTAAACATTCAATCCAAAATAACTGTCTAGCGCGGTTTCAATCTGATTTTTTACCGCGTCCAGACTTTGGCTGCTGTCGATGACGGCATAGCGTTCCGGCTGTTCGTTAGCACGTTGCAGATATACTTCGCGCACCCGATTGAAAAACTCGGCTTCTTCTTGCTCGAAGCGGTCTTTCTCGCGCGTTTGGTTGATGCGTGCCATTGACACTTCCAAAGGCACATCCAACAGCAAAGTTAAATCTGGATGGAAATCGCCCTGCACCCAATGCTCAAGCGTGGCAATATCTTGCAGGGGAACGCCGCGCCCGCCGCCTTGATAGGCAAACGTTGCATCGGTAAAGCGGTCGGAAACCACATGCGTGCCGTTTTTCAGGGCAGGCAGAATGACTGTTTCCAAGTGTTGCTGTCTGGCTGCAAACATCAGCAGGGTTTCGGTACGCAGGCTGACTTGAGTGGCAGGGTTGAGCAGGATTTCACGCAATGCTTCTCCGGCCGGAGTGCCTCCCGGTTCGCGCGTAAACAATACGGGCAGTTGGTGTTTCTCAAACCATGCTTTCATTACGGCGAGGTTGGTGGATTTGCCTGCGCCATCTATACCGTCAAGGGTAATAAATCTTGGTTTCATATGGATATCGTCAATTTAAAGGCCGTCTGAAACTGGGATTATAAATGTTTCAGACGGCCTATTCGGTTTATTTCTTCAAAATATATTTGCGTACGGCAGCGTTGTGTTCAGAAAGATTGTGGCTGAACTCGCTCAAGCCCGTACCATCCATTTTTGAGACGAAATACAGATATTTTTCATCAGACGGATGACCCGCCGCTTCAAGCGCGGCCTTGCCGGGAAGCGCAATCGGCGTCGGCGTCAAACCGCTGCGCGTATAGGTATTGTAAGGCGTATCGCGTTGCAGGTCGGCTTTGCGGATTCTGCCTTTATACGCATCGCCCATGCCATAAATAACGGTCGGGTCGGTTTGCAGGCGCATGCCGATATTCAGGCGGTTGACGAATACGGCGGCCACATGGGCGCGGTCGTCTTCGTGCGCGGTTTCTTTTTCAATCAGACTCGCCATAATCAGCATTTCGTACGGATTTTTATAAGGCAGGCCGCTTTGACGGTCGTCCCATGCTTCTTGCAGGTTTTCCCGCATTTTACGGTAGGCAATTTTGTAAATTTGAAGATCGCTGCCGCCGGCATCAATTTCGTAACTATCCGGGAAAAACTGTCCTTCAGGATTGCTGCTCAAAGCATCGGGCGCTACTTCGGCCATCAGTTTTTCATCGCTCCAACCGCGCGTATCGTGGGCAATATCGGCAGTGTTGTCGATAATACGGCGCATTTGTGCAAACCGCGCGCCTTCCAAAATTTGCACGCTGACCGAGTCAGGACGGCCTTTTTTAATGCGTTTTAAAATGTCCCAAGCCGATACTTTGGCAGACAGGCGGTAAGAACCGGCATTAAGTTGGTTGTGTACGCCCATCACATATGAGGTGGCTACTAAAACATAACGGTTATAAACGATGCCGTCTTGAGCCAGCTTACGGCTGACGGAAGAGATACCTTGGTTTTTGGTAATGGTAATACGGTATAGTTTGCCGTTGTCTTTCGGAACAAACAACAATGCGGCAACCACGGCGGCAAATGCCGTCAAAAATACGGCCAGCCATTTCAACAATTTTTTCAGCATGGTAGGATTCTTGGTTTGTGAACGTGTCGGGCGACAGTATAACCGAAAACAAGTCCACCAAGCCTGCCACCTTCCCCAACGTATGTTTTCCTACCCCGAAAGGCCGTCTGAAACCATGAATTCCCCTTCAAAAAACACTTGGCAAAACGGCCGTTGGCTGAATGCACGCCAAACTCATTCGCCCAATTTCAGCCCGCGCGAACCGGATGAAGACATCTCTTTGGTTGTGCTCCACAATATTTCCCTCCCTCCTTTTGAGTATAACACGGGGGCAGTAGAAAAATTGTTTACCAACCAAATCAACTCTGATGAGCATCCTTTTTTCAGCATCATCCACACCTTGCGCGTTTCCAGCCATTTTTTCATCAGCCGTAAGGGCGAAACTGTCCAATTCGTTTCCTGCGACGACATGGCCTATCATGCCGGAATATCGTCGTTTCAAGGCAGAGAAAAATGCAATGCCTTTTCCATCGGTATTGAATTGGAAGGCTGCGATTTCGAGCCTTTTACCGAAGCACAATACACCAGCCTGCAAGCCTTGTTGACCGCCATTTCCGAGCATTATCCGATTCAGGCCGTTACCGGCCATCAGGATATCGCGCCGGACAGGAAAACCGATCCCGGACATTTCTTCGATTGGCCACGCCTTCAAAAAGCAGGTTTCCCCATCCGGCGCGGATAACTTTCAGACGGCCTGAACAAGGATTGGCAGACATAATGCTGTCACAACCGTTTATTTTCGTTATAATTCAGCTATTCATTCGGACGCATAAAGTCCGGCTCCAACGAACTTCCCACGCAGCAAGATTCCGCACCCTGAAAAAGACGGAATGCTGCCTTTTTAAAAAGTGATTACTCCATGATTTTCATCGTCTTAGCCCTCGCCGCCCTTTTGGCGGTCATCGGTTACAACATGTACCAGGAAAACCAATACCGCAAACAAGTGCGCGAACAATTCGGCCATTCCGATAAGGATGCACTTTTGACCAGCAAAACCAAACACGTCCGCGACAGCAAAGAAACCGGCGGCCAAGGTTTGTTTATCAAGAAAAACAAAAAAACCGAAGAGGCATTGCGCAACCTGCAAGAGCAAGATGAAATCTACGCGGCAAAAGCCAAACTGGCTCACCCTACCCAACTTAAAACCGATGTCGAGCTGACTGTGGAAGACGACTTTTCCGCAGAAGAAAAAGTCCAACACACCGTTATCGGTTTGAACAACGAAATTACCGTCAGCCCTGCCGAAGCCGCTTCTGCTCCGGTTGAAACCGCGGCCGAGCCTGTGGCACAAGTACCATTGATCAGCTTGGACGAATTGTCTCAAGTCGAGTTGCCTTGGTTTGACCCGCGCTTCGACTACATGGCCTACATCTCCCTGAAACAAGCCCAAGAATTGCACGCCCTGCCGCGCCTTTCCGGCACACACCGCTTCCAAATCATTGGTTGCACCATGGACGACCATTTCCGCGTTGCCGAGCCGATTCCGGGCGTTTACTACCAAGGCTTCGTTATGGGCCTTCAGGCTGTTAGCCGCAATGGTTTGGCCGCACGTGAAGAGTTGCAACACTTCGACCAACAGGTTGATGCTTTTGCCCAACTGATGGACGGCAAAGTTTTGCATACCGACTTGGACGCGTTCACCGAAGTCGCACAAGCCCTCGATCAATTCTGTGCGCGTGTTGACCAAACCATCGCCATTCACTTGGTTTCCCACTCCAATATCAGCGGCGTAGAATTGCGTGCCGCCGTGGAAGATACAGGCTTCAAACTGGGTGAGGACGGCGCGTTCCACTTTGGCGACAACAACAATCCTCAATTGTTCTCCATCCATACTTTGGACAACAAACCGTTTACCAATCCTCTGTTGGACAACCAAGCCTACCGCGGTTTCAGTATGCTTTTGGATATTCCGCATGTTCCAGCCGGTGAAAAAACTTTCGACAAATTTATGGACTTGGCAGTCAAACTCTCCGGCCAACTCAGCTTGGATTTGGTTAACGACCAAATGGAAGAAGTTTCCACCCAATGGCTTAAAGACGTACGCAACTACGTTTTGGCCCGTCAGGAAGAAATGCTTAAAGTCGGCATCAAACCCGGCAGCAAACAAGCCCTGCGCCTGTTCTCTTAAACTTCCCCAATCAAAAAGCGGATATGCAATGACGGCATATCCGCTTTTTTCAGGTAAAATCCCTTCATCTTCAATATTCATCGATTTTCAGACGGCCTCTCTATCATCAGGCCGTCTGAAAACTCTATTTCGATTACTCATGAATCCGACCGCACAACGTATCAAATACCTGACCGACCTCCTCAACCGCTACGCCTACGAATATTACACCCTAGACGCGCCCAGCGTACCCGATGCCGAATACGACAAATTGTTCCGTGAGCTTGAAGCATTGGAGCGAAACTACCCCGAGTTCAAACTGCCCGACAGCCCGACCCAACGTGTCGGTGGCGAGCCTTTGGCAGGCTTTGATGAAGTGCGTCATGAAGTGCCTATGTTGTCACTGACCAACGCCTTCTCGCCACAAGATGAAAACGGCGTGTTTGACCATGCCGAAATGTATGCTTTTGATGAGCGCGTTCATGGCGGATTAAACGGAGAAAAACCGGAATACGTTATCGAACCTAAATTTGACGGTCTGGCCATCAGCCTGCTGTACCGCGACGGCGTATTGACTCAAGCGGCAACCCGTGGCGACGGCACAACAGGCGAAGACGTTACCCAAAACGTCAAAACCGTATCCAACATCCCCCTGCGCCTGCATGGAGAAAATATCCCAGAGTTTATCGAAATACGCGGCGAAGTACTGATGCTCAAAGCCGATTTTGCCGCTTTAAACGAACGACAGGCTGAAAACGGACAAAAACCTTTCGCCAATCCGCGCAATGCCGCCGCCGGCAGTCTGCGTCAACTCGATTCGCGCATTACGGCACAGCGCAAACTGCATTTCTTCCCCTATTCCATCGCCCGACAACAAGGCGGTTTTGTCGCGGAAGAACACCTGCAAGAGCTGAGCTACTGTAAAGAACTCGGCTTCAGCCTGCCTGACGGTAATTTCTGCTGTTTCAAAAATATCGACGAAGTATTGGCGTTTTACGAGCAAATGCAGCAAAAACGCCCTACTTTACCTTATGAAATCGACGGTATGGTCGTCAAAGTCAACAGCTTGGCGCAACAGCGCGAACTCGGTTTCATCTCACGCGCGCCGCGCTGGGCCATTGCCCACAAATTCCCTGCCGAAGAAGCATTGACCATTGTCGAAGCCATTGATGTACAAATCGGGCGCACCGGCGCAGTAACCCCCGTCGCCCGCCTACAACCTGTATTCGTCGGTGGCGTTACCGTTACCAACGCCACCCTGCACAATCAGGACGAAGTATCTCGAAAAGACGTACGCGTTGGCGACACAGTTGTCGTACGCCGCGCCGGAGACGTGATTCCCGAGGTAGTGCGCGTGATTTTTGAACGCCGCCCAATGCAGGAGACCAACATTGCTGTTTCAGACGGCCTGCAAGACGATTTGTTTGCAGAAACACCTTCTGAAACCCGCTCCGAACCGCTTCACAAACCTTACCGCCTGCCCACCCATTGCCCTATCTGTCACAGCGAAATCGAACGCGAAGAAGGCGAAGCGGTTGCCCGATGCAGCGGTGGCATGCTTTGCCAAGCACAACGTGCGCAAGGTTTAATCCACTTCGCCTCACGCAAAGCCATGGACATCGACGGACTTGGACAAAAACAAATCGAGCAACTGGTAGCACAAGATTTGGTTCGTCATTTCGCCGACCTCTACCGCCTCGATATCCCAACCCTGCAAAAAATGAAGGAAACGGCGGATAAAGCGTCAGCTAATGAGGAAGAACCATCAAACAGTGAGATTGAAGACTTTGAAAGCGAGAGCGGCAATGCCCTGCTTAGCAAAACCAGTAAAAAACAGCCAACTAAATGGGCGGAAAACATCCTCGCAGGCATAGAAGCCAGCAAAACGCCTGAACTTGCCCGCTTCCTTTTTGCCCTCGGTATCCGTCACGTCGGCGAACGCACCGCCAAAACGCTGGCGCAGGCATTCGGTACACTGGAACACGTCCGCCATGCACCCGAACCCATCCTCGCCTGCCTGCCCGATATCGGCACGGTGGTTGCCCGCTCCATCGCCCACTTTTTTGCCCAAGAAGCGCAACAGGCGATGATAGACGAACTGCTGGCTGTAGGTGTTGCCCCGCAAAGCCAGGCTGTCACTATCCCGCCGTTACGCCATGCCGAGCCGCAACGCTGGATTGCCCGCCTGCCCGATTTTAAAATCAGCGAAACCAAAGCGCTGGTCTTGTGGGAACTCGCCGGACAAAGCATAGAAGGTTTGCAAAGCGACAAAGCGTTACCTGCCGATTGGCAAACCTGGCGCGGTAAACCGCAAAATGCAGCCCTGCTTGAAAATATGAAAACTTTCTTTGCTCAAACGCTGTCTAATCTTCAAGATGAAACTATTTCAGACAGCATTAATGAGGCCGTAGCAGGTAAAACCTTTGTATTAACAGGGACTTTACCTACACTCAAACGCGACCAAGCCCAAGCCATGATTGAAGCGGCAGGCGGAAAAGTTTCCAGCAGCGTATCCAAAAAAACAGACTACGTTGTCGCAGGAGAAGCTGCAGGCAGTAAATTGGAAAAAGCCCAGGCTTTGGGCGTGGCCGTATTAACCGAAGAAGAATTGCTGACGTTGCTAGGATAAGACAGTATTTATGACCAATCCTCCTTTTCAAACCGCCTGATACTTTATCATGTGGTATTATTGTTACATACGACTACATCTTTACACTTCTTTGGGTATAAGCCCATAGTTAAAATAGGATAATAATATGAAACCCATTAAAAAATGCGTCTTCCCCGTTGCCGGTATGGGCACCCGTTTCTTGCCTGCGACCAAGGCCAGCCCCAAAGAAATGCTGCCTATTGTGGATAAGCCTCTGATTCAATATGCAGTTGAAGAAGCGGTTGAAGCCGGCTGTACCGAAATGGTGTTTATCACCGGCCGTAACAAACGCAGCATCGAAGATCACTTCGACAAAGCATACGAGTTGGAAACCGAATTGGAATTGCGTCAAAAAGACAAGCTGTTAGCACACGTTCGCGATATCCTGCCTCCGAATATTACCTGCTTGTACATCCGTCAAACTGAAGCATTGGGTTTGGGGCATGCCGTGCTATGCGCTCAAGCTGCTGTTGGCGATGAACCTTTTGCCGTTATTTTGGCAGATGATTTGATTGATGCGCCTAAAGGTGCATTAAAACAAATGGTTGACGTGTATAACCAAAGCGGCAACAGCGTTTTAGGCGTTGAAACCGTTGATCCTTCCCAAACAGGCTCTTACGGTATCGTTGAAGTTGAAAAACTGAAAAGCTATCAACGTGTAGTCAATATTGTTGAAAAACCAAAACCGGAAGAAGCTCCTTCCAACCTCGCCGTTGTCGGCCGCTACATCCTGACCCCGCGTATTTTTGACTTGTTGACCAACCTGCCTCGCGGTGCCGGTAACGAAATCCAACTGACAGACGGTATTGCGCGCCTGCTCGACCATGAGTTTGTGTTGGCTCATGCATTTGATGGCAAACGCTACGACTGCGGCAGCAAATTGGGTTACCTTGAAGCAACCGTGGCTTACGGTTTGAAACACCCTGAAACTGGCGAACAATTCAAAGAATTGCTCAAACAATACGCTTAAGCCCAGCCATTATAAAAAGGCCGTCTGAAATTTCAGACGGCCTTTTTCTCACACTTATTTCTTCCAATATGCCGGAGTAAGCAAAATCAGAACGGTAAAAATCTCCAAACGTCCCAACAACATCACCGCCGTACACAGCCACTTCTGCACATCGCTCAGCGCAGCATAATTATGCGACGGACCAACTGCCCCCAAACCCGGCCCTGCATTAGTAATACAGGCAATGACTGCCGTGAAGGCGGATAAAAAGTCCAAACCTACCGCCATCAGTAAAAAACTGAATACGATGACCGTCATAAAGTAAATAAAGATGAACGACATGACGGTCAGCGCCATGCGATCCGGAATAGAACGGTTGTTGACCTTTACCGTACGAACCGCGCGTGGGTGCAGCAAAATCAACATTTCGCGCAAGCTGAATTTGAACAACACCAACGCACGCACGTTTTTAATACCGCCACCCATAGAGCCTGAGCTTGCCAACACGTTCGAGAGAAAAAACATCCACAACGACACAATCAGCGGCCATTGGGCAAAGTCTGCATTGGAGAAACCGCTTGCCAATCCGATGGACACGAAGTTGAAGCTGACAAAGCGCAAAGCTTCGCCAAGGGTTTGGAACAC
>NZ_CATNVN010000010.1:0-25548 GCF_951230505.1 uncultured Neisseria sp. | reverse complement strand
AGTAGATATCCAGTTATATTTCTGTTCCACAAATGTTGTTTAATTGATTATCTCTACTTTTTCGATTAAAATTCAATAAAAATTTTTATAGAAACATTTTCGTAATGAGTACATTAAGTAATCAATCAGTTAGCTTTATTGCTTGGCAATTAGGTAGCTTTGCCGAAAAATACTTTAAAGAGTGCGATATAATCTCTTACATGGGAAGTATTAATGAGTCTAGTATAGATTACTGGAAAACTAGAGTTCAGGAAAATGGTAGAACAGCTAAAAGTAATGGGATATCAACTCTAGTGGTATTTTTATCTACAAATGGTGGTAGTGCCAGTGCTGTAGAAAAAATGGTTGAAATAACTAGATATTTCTATGATGAGGTTTATTTTGTAATCTTAGATCAAGCGATGTCTGCTGGAACTATTTGGGCAATGTCAGGTGATAAAATTTACATGAATTATGCTTCATCTCTAGGTCCTATAGATCCACAAGTACCAACTCCAGAAGGAAGATGGGTTCCAGCTTTAGGTTTTCTGGATAAAATAGATGAATTTGTACGTAAATCTAAAGAAGGTAGTCTAACGCAAGCTGAGTTAATGTTGTTAAAAAATCAGAATTTAGGTACTATTAGATCATATGAACAGGCTGCCGAGTTATCCAAAGCACTATTAAAAACTTGGTTAGTAAAATATAAATTTAAAGATTGGACTAAAAAGGAAACATCAAGGGAAGATGTAACTCAAGGAGATAAAGAGGCTCGTGCTAGAGATATAGCTGAAAAACTTGGTGATAATAAGCGGTGGCATTCTCATGGTCGTTATATTGGTATAAAGACTCTTACAGAAGAGCTAAATATAAAAATTGATGACTTTAGTGATAACATTGAAATGTGTAACGATTGTGAACAATTAAGAGATAGTTTGAGAGAGTTTATGAGAATGTTTTCTCAGGAAATTCTTATAGTTTTTGGTTACAGAAGACCTAAATCCATTGAGGAAAAGGGGTAATAATGAGCTATACACAACAAGATTTAGAATACTTGCTTTCTAAAACAATCGATCTAGAACAGGATAAAATGAGTAATGAATTAAATTCTAAATTTTCTTTTACTGATTCTAATTATGATATTGCAACACCACATGAAGTATTTCTTTTAGGATTACAGCAGGAAAAGAATTATACTTATCAATCCTTGTAAATTTAAATAGCAGTAGAAATACCGCTATTTTTGTTTCCACTTCCATTAAATAATTTTGTATTTCAAATTTATGCAGTAAATTAGTCAATTTTCAGACTTTTTGCAACTGCTACATAATACCGTAAAACCATTCGGTAGACTTCCTGACTGATTCAATCAAATATGTTATGGAAAAAAATCTGATGAAGAAATTTTTATTTGGTGCATTTGCCGCCGTCTGTGCAGCATTCTCTTTGGCCGCCGTGAACATCAATACCGCATCTTCTGCCGAACTGGAGGCCTTGCCGGGTATCGGCCCGGCTAAGGCGAAATCAATTGTGGAATACCGTCAGAAGAACGGTGCGTTCAAATCGGTGGAGGAGCTGAAAAACGTGAAGGGCATCGGTGATGCGGTGCTGAACAAGTTGAAGGCGGAGGCGACGGTTTCTTCTGCGGCGCCTAAGGCCGCCCAGCCTGCCGTGAAAAAATAAGTCTGACGGACGTTTGTGCCGTATATGCCGCCCCGAGGCCGAACCGTTTGCCGGTTCGGGCTGACGGGCGGCTTTGTATGGGCAGTGGCAATGAGAGTTTGGACCAATGGGACTTTATATCGGGTAATAACTGAAAACAGTCGAATCCCTGTGCTTGGATCTCAGCTGTTGAGTACAGAGGGTTATTTTGTAAAGGTATCAGGCCGTCTGAAAACTTGAAAGAAGCAGCTGTCTGTTAAATATGCGATAATGCGGAAGATTTCATGGGTGTGGTAGGAACATGGTTGTGATTGTCCGACAGGATGATGTTGGGCAACGATGGAATCGGTTTGCTTGAAACGCCCGCCTGTTGCGGGCTTTTTTATGGGAAGGAATGGTCATGCCTAATCCGCTTTATCGGCAACATATTATTTCAATTTCAGATTTGACGACGGAGCAGCTCGAATTGCTGCTTCAGACGGCCTTGAAGTTGAAAAAGCAGCCTCGTGAAGATTTGCTTGAAGGTAAATTGATTGGATCGTGCTTTTTTGAACCATCCACCCGTACGCGTTTGTCTTTTGAAACGGCGGTACAGCGTTTGGGTGGGAAAGTTATCGGTTTTTCCGATGGTGCGAATACCAGTGCGAAAAAGGGAGAAACGCTTGCAGATACTGCGAGGATTATTTCCAGCTATACGGATGCGATTATTCAGCGACACCCTAAAGACGGTGCGGCCCGTGTGGCGGCCGAGTTTTCGAGCGTGCCCGTGATTAATGCCGGCGATGGTACCAACCAACATCCGAGCCAGACACTTTTGGATTTGGTAACGATTTATGAAACGCAGGGCAGTTTGAGCAATTTGAAGATTGCGATGGCCGGTGATTTGAAATATGGCCGTACGGTACATTCATTATGTCAGGCATTGAAGCGTTGGGGTTGTGAATTTGCGTTTGTTTCCCCTCCCAGCTTGGCGATGCCGGACTATATCACTGAAGAGCTGGAAGAGGCCCGTTGCCCTTATCAAATTTTACCCGGCTTGGAAGAAGCGGTCGAATGGGCGGATATTTTGTACATGACCCGCGTTCAGCGCGAACGTTTTGATGAGCAGGAATTTGCCAAAATTCAGGGTAAATTCAATCTTGATGCGCCGATGTTGGTAAACGCCAAACCCAATTTGCGCGTCTTGCATCCTTTACCGAGGGTAGATGAAATTCATCCGAATGTGGATAAAACACCTCATGCCTATTATTTTGAACAGGCAACCAACGGCGTGTATGCACGGATGGCGATTTTGTCTTTGGTATTGAACGAAGAAGGTTAAGGAGCGAAAGATGGAAAACTCAAAACTCAGCGTTGAAGCAATTGAACAAGGTACGGTAATTGACCATATTCCTGCCGGTAAAGGCTTGACCATTTTAAGACAGTTTAAGCTGCTGCATTATGGCAGCGCGGTTACGGTCGGCTTTAATTTGCCAAGTAAAACGCAGGGAAGCAAAGACATTATCAAAGTCAACGGCGTATGGTTGGATGCCAATGCGGCCAACCGTTTGGCTTTATTTGCCCCTGAAGCAGTGGTAAACAAAATTGATCGGTTTAAGGTGGTTGAGAAACAGCATTTGTCATTGCCGGACGAGATTTCGGAAGTGTTCCGTTGCCCGAATACTAATTGTGCCAGTCATGGCGAGCCGGTCATCAGTCGCTTTTATGTCCGTTCACATAATGGTCAGACGCGTTTGAAATGCCATTATTGCGAAAAAACCTTCTCGCGTGATTCGGTTGCCGAAGCCTGATAAAAATCTCAGGCCGTCTGAAAATACGGCTATACGGTTTGAGTTGTCTGCTTGATACATTAGTTTCATAAAAAGCAAGATATTAAGCAAATTGCGTTAAAATTACGTTAAAATAATGCCTTCCGGGTTGATGACATTATTCGCCCGAAAGGCATTATTTTTTAATAACATGATACGAAATGTAGGAAAACTCATGCACTCATCCATACAAAGCCGGTTTGCCCCAATTTTATACGTCTTGATTTTCTTTGCCGGATTTTTAGCCGCACAAGTTTGGTTTAATCAGCAAGCCTATTTGACCAATCTTCCCCTTTTGGTTACTGCCATTTCTGCCGTTGCATTTGTTTGGTTGATTTGGGCTGTCGTCTCTGCGCGATCCAAAGCAAAAAGCAAGATGTTGCACCGTGAGCAGCTGATTCAAAAAGAGAGCATTCATCCTGTTTTGCATGCGACGTTGCAACGTTCTGATGGACAAACGGATTTATTAGTTTTGGTTGTCCGCAATAGCGGTAAGGGCTTGGCGAAGAATGTGCGTTTTGAGGCAGAGGCTTTGCCGGATCACTTGCCGAGCAAGCTGGTTGCCGATGCGGTTATGCGCTTGGAGATGTTTTCCGGCGGTGTGGATATGCTGGCATCGGGCGAATTGTATGGTGGCGTGTTTGCAAGCATGTTGGCGCTGGCTGCCGAATTGCCGGACCAGACATTTGGCGGCGTGTTGAAACTGAAGGCCACTTATGAAAATGCTTTTGGTGATCAATGCACTTCTGAAAGCGTCTTGGATTTGAGCATACTGAATTTCAATTTGTTAGAAATTAGATCCAGTGGCGAGCAAAAGCCCCGCAAGAAATTGTTGTATTGATATACAAAATATGCAGGCCGTCTGAAACCGAAATACTTGGTTTCAGACGGCCTGTTGTTATTTTTCAAATGATTTTTGAAGAAAAAGAGGCGTATCGGGTATAATAATCAAAGAATTCGAAACGGATTGTCAGGATCGGCAAGCCGTCTCATCATTGTCGTATTTCAAAACCTTACTGATATTTTTTCAATCATCTGTTGCTATGTATCGGAACTTTTTCTGATGTTGGCACTGGCGAAATATTCCTTCAGCCATTTACTCTCAGGAAGCTGCTTATGTTAGTGTGTAATCCTTATGAAGTTGTGATCCATGGTACGACCAGCAAAGGCAAGATTTTCCGACCAAGCGACTGGGCGGAGCGCCTGTGCGGTATTTTGTCTTCCTTTACTAAAGACAACCGCCTTTCCTATTCTAATTGGGTGCGCCCTATTTTGGTGGACAATGTCCGTTGTGTGGCAGTCGATAAAAAACTGGAAGAAGATAATCCGCAAATGTTCCGTTTCTTGATGGACTTTGCGGCGGATAATGATTTGCGCGTGATTGACTGCAAAGCCTTGCTCAAAGAGCAGGAAAGCAAGCAGCAGGGTGAAGTGCCGGTCGAGCGCGTTTTGTTGGCGCAGGCGATTGAAGAAAAACATGCCGCCGAGCGTGCCGAAGCGGCCAATGAGCAGCCTGAGCCCCAAGCTGCCGCGCCTGTGGTCGGCGTATTGCGTGAAATTCCGCCGGAAGAAACCGCGACTGCTTTTGCGGCACTGAGCATTTTGCGTTCATCGTTGACCGATATTCACCGTTTTGTTGAACAAATCAACGAGCATCAGCGCAAGACTGGCTACCGCCTGTTGGGTATTTTTGAAGAAGGCAAACAAAATGCCGTGGCCGTATGCGGTTTCCATGCCGCGTACAACTTGGCCAGTGGTTACCATATCCATATTGACGACATCGTGACCATGCCTCAATGCCGTCAAAAAGGCTATGCTTCACGCTTGCTGGAAGAAGTACGTAAAATCGGTGCGGAAACGGGTGCGACCAAAATCCATCTGAATGTCCATGTGAACCATGACCGAGCAGATGCTCATCGTCTCTACTTCAAAAACGGATTCGAAATTTGTGCGTACCATTTCCGTTGCGATCCGAAATAATTTTTGTAGAAAGAGAGAAATCAATGTTGAAGATTTTGACCGCGGCTGTTTTGACACTGAGCTTGGCGGCCTGCGCATCAGGCAGCGGGCAAGGCAGCTCACAAATGTATGGCGAGATTAAGGCCGGTGTAGAAACCAGCCATCAACGTTGAGATATATAATGACAAGGCCGTCTGAAATAGGTTTTCCTGTTTCAGACGGCCTTTTTGCAACTTGATTAGAGTGTCGTGGAGGTGTCGTCAGCGGCAACAGTCCGATGCAGGCGATACCAATTGTACAGGCGCAGGATGCACAAGAAAGCGATGATGGGCATGCAGGCTGCGGTAACCAGATAACGCGGGTTGCTGAAGTTTAAAACGTTGTGCCCGGAAAGCAGCGACAAAGCGGCATGCAACCATTCCCACAAAGACGAAATGCTGAATGCCAAAACAGCCAACAGGCCGAGGGTTCGGAAAATACCGATGGGCAGGATTTGTTGGCGTAATACGGCGCGGTTGAGTTGGAACAAAACAATCAAACCGAAGCCGATGATACAGACCATGCCGCCGTTGGCGACGATTTGCAGGCTGTTGAAGGCAATGTCGGGCGTAACGGAAATTGTACCGGACTGGTTGGCGGCGGTTTGTTGCAAATTTAAGCCTTGCATGACATTAAGTACGAAACCGTAGATCAGGTCGGCCAAAACGATGCCGATGGGTAGCGGAGTCAAAAAACGTTTCATGGATCAGTTGGGTATTCTATTAGTATGAGAGAGGCCGTCTGAAAATTAAACATGACGACGTGAGAGTGTATTGTATCCGATAGAAAAGTAGGTTAATGCAAAAATAAATTTAGTTTAAGTCAGAAAATGATGTAATTTTACGCCAACATTATTGCATTAAGAGTACAATCTTCTTCATTATCAAACGTGAAATCAACAGGAAAGGACGTTTACATGAGCCAATTGCAACGTGATTTAACCCGTATCAGCCACAATACCAAAATTGTTGCCACACTGGGTCCGGGCAGCAACAATGTACAATTGTTGGAAGACATGATCCGTGTCGGCGGCCTTAATGTCGTCCGTTTCAATTTCAGCCACGGTACGCCGGAGTTTCATGAAGAAAATGCCCGTATCGTACGCGAAGCCGCGAAACGTGCGGGTCAGGAAATCGCCATTCTTGCCGACTTGCAAGGGCCTAAAATCCGTGTCGGTAAAATTGCCGGCGGCAGCATCGAGCTGAATAAAGATGAAACTTTGATTTTGGATGCCGCACTTGAAGGCGAAGGTACACGCGAAGCGGTGGGTTTGGACTACCGTGATTTGCCGAATGACGTCGCTGCCGGCGATGTTTTGTGGCTGGACGACGGCCTGTTGACTTTGACCGTTGAGGCGGTTGAAGGAAGTAAGATTATTACAAGGGTAGAAAACAGCCATGTGCTGAAAAGTAACAAAGGTATCAACAAACGCGGCGGTGGCCTGTCTGCCGGTGCGTTGACCGAGAAAGACTTCCGCGACCTGAAAACCGCGATTGCCATCGGTTGCGACTACTTGGCCATCAGCTTTGTGAAATCTGCCGAAGATTTGCACACTGCCCGCGCCAAAGTCGAAGAAGAAATGAAAGGCAGCACTGCCGTACGCCCCGGTTTAGTTTCCAAAATCGAGCGAGTAGAAGCCATTGAAAACCTGGACGAAATCATCCTTGCCAGCGACGGTATTATGGTTGCCCGCGGCGACTTGGCGGTCGAAGTCGGACACGCAGCCGTCCCCGCCCTGCAAAAACGCATGATCCGCCGTGCCCGTGAGTTGCGCCGCTTCAGCATTACCGCAACTCAAATGATGGAATCCATGATTACCAACCCCGTACCGACCCGCGCGGAAGTCAGCGACGTGGCCAACGCAGTATTGGACGGTACCGATGCGGTGATGTGTTCCGCCGAAACCGCCGTCGGCGCGTATCCGTTTGAAACCGTCAGCCAAATGGCGATTATTTGTGCGGCTGCGGAAAAAGAACAAGATTCGCTCAACGGCGTTGCCGAACAGGTCGAGTATCCCGAAGCCGTCAGCACCAACTTGGCGATTGCCGGCGGTGCGGTCAGCGTGGCGCGAGCAGTTCACGCCAAAGCCATCGTTGCCCTGACTGAAAGCGGTTCGACCGCCTTCGAAGTCAGCCGCCACAACATCACCCTGCCGATTTTTGCCCTGACGCCGAGTGTTTCAGCGCAACGCCGCATGGCGATGTACCGCGGTGTACGTCCGTTGATTTTGGCAACCAGTACCGATCACGATACCGCGCTGAACGAAGTGGAAGCCATGCTGGTAGAACACAAAATCCTCCAAAGCGGCGACCAATACATCATCACCAGCGGTTCGCAAATGCGCGAATCCGGTTCGACCAATACGCTGGAAGTGTTGCAGGTTAAATAATTGCAGTGATCCGATGATTGGAAAAGCAGGCTGTTTCAGCCTGCTTTTTTGTGTAAAAAAAGAAAAGATTAGGCAAAAATAATGATGTAGTATAGAATTGAGTGCCTATACTAAATCAATAAAGGACGTTTCAGACGGCCTTTTTCTTTGTCCGCTACTTTCACGGTAAACCAAAATGATTCATTTTAATCTGAAAAAAACAGCATTTATTTTAAGCGCAGCACTGTTATCTACCGCCGTCCAAGCCTCCGGCTACCACTTCGGCACACAATCCGTTAACGCACAAGGCACGGCCAACGCCGCCGCCGCCGAAGCCGCCGATGCATCAACCATTTTCTACAACCCGGCCGGCCTGACCAAACTTGACAGCAGCCAAATTTCCGTTAACGCCAATATCGTTTTCCCAAGCATTCATTATGAAGCGGAATCTGCCACCGACTTTACTGGCATTCCCGTCCAAGGATCGAAAAGCGGCAAAATCACCAAAACCACCGTTGCTCCGCACGTCTATGGCGCATACAAAGCCAGCGACGATGTCACTTTGGGTTTGGGCGTGTACGTCCCCTTCGGTTCTGCAACCGAATATGAAAAAGATTCCGTGTTGCGCCACAACATCAATAAACTGGGTTTGACCACCATCGCCATCGAGCCGGTAGTCGCATGGAAACTCAACGACCGCCATTCCTTCGGCGCAGGTATTATTGCCCAACATACTTCCGCCGAACTGCGCAAATATGCCGACTGGGGTATCAAGCAAAAAGCAGTGGCAAAAGCCTCCGGCAAACCGGATGCAGCCATTGCCGCCGCCATTCAGGCTGACGGACACGCCGATGTCAAAGGCAGCGATTGGGGCTTTGGTTACCAACTGGCGTGGATGTGGGACATTAATGACCGCGCGCGCGTGGGTGTGAACTATCGTTCCAAAGTTTCACACACGCTTGAAGGCACTGCAGAATGGGCGGCAGACGGTGCAGCGGTGAAACAGGCATGGGATTCTGGTGCAATGGCCGCACTCGGTTATGTACCGAACGAAAAAGCCAGCGTAAAAATCGTCACGCCTGAGTCTTTGTCTGTTCATGGTATGTACCGCGCCACCGACAAAACCAACCTGTTCGGCGATGTCACTTGGACGCGCCACAGCCGCTTCAACAAAGCCGAGCTGGTGTTTGAAAAAGAAAAAATCATCGTCAACGGCCAATCTGACCGTACCGTCATCACGCCTAACTGGCGCAACACTTATAAAGTTGCATTCGGCGGCTCTTACCAAGTTACCGAACCATTGCAACTGCGTGCCGGTATCGCTTTCGACAAATCACCGGTTAAAAGTGCCGAAGACCGCATGAACAGCTTGCCTGACGGCAACCGTATCTGGTTCTCCATCGGTGCTAAATATCAACTGGGTAAAAACCATGTTATCGATGCGGCGTACAGCCATATCCACATCAATGACACGGTTTACCGCGCCGGCAAAGCCAGCGGCAACGACGTGGACAGCCGCGGTGCATCCTCTGCCCGCTTCAAAAACAAAGCAGACATCTTGGGCTTGCAATACACTTACAAATTCAAATAATCGGATTTGAGTTGTGGATAAAAAGGCCGTCTGAAGATTTCAGACGGCCTTTTTGATTGGCAGGAACAGATGGAACAATCAACAGGCAATAAATAGTATGTTGGGCCTTCCATATTTCTGATTGGAATGGTAGCGCAGAAAGACGATAGAAAAGGGAATAGCCGATTACCGGCTTGAAAAATAAGATATTTTTTACACTTTAAACAACGTGTTACAGATTTTATTTATTCTGATTGGCAGTAATCAAAAGGCCGTCTGAAAAACAGGTTTTCAGACGGCCTTTATTTGCCGGATGGCTGCTAAGAAAGCTCAATCAGCTGCGGACTTCCAGTTCGATTTCTCTTTCTTGTTCGTCTTCGGCCGGTTTGTCCATGGTTTTTTCATCAGCCATATTGTCCAAATCTCGGCCGGGTTCGGAAGCGGTATCGCCGATGGAAACGCTGTTCAGGCTTTCCAAAATAATGGCGGATGCCAGATGGTCGGATGTGCGGTACACCATTGCCAAACCGATTTCTTCCGCCGGAATGGAAACCAATTCAACCGTATCTTTGTCTTTCGGCTTGCGAATCAGGTTGTTGGACAGATTGACACGGACTTGGCGGCCACGTTTGTAGAGGCTGACCACAGTGCCTTTGTCCAAGCCGTCGAGTTCGCCTTTATCCAAAGTAATGGTTTGGAACTGGCCGGCTTCGCCCACGCCGTCGAAGATGGAAACGACTTTGGCCTGAATCGGACGGGCAGGGGCGTGAGGCATAACATTGAAGCTGTCGAGGCCTTCTGGCAGTTTCAGCAGATAGTCGTCTTTGCGGATTTCGGAAACCGCTTCTTCGATAACCAAAGGTTGCGCGGATTGGGTGCGCAGCTTCATGGCTTTGTTGACTTGGGTGTAATACTCGTTGCTTTTGAGTTTTTCGTCAGAAGCGCGGGTACGGTTTTCCAAGGCGGAGTCGGTGTAAGGCAACGTGTTGGCAATGCCGCTGAACACGACTTCTTGGCCGAGGAATTTGCCGGTTTCCGGATCGGTAATGTTTTTATTGACTCGGTAGGTCAGGTAGCGGCCGGGCTCGGTCAGGCCGTATGCGTACACGCGGTTGCCTTGGGTGTAGAGGACGCGGTTGTCGGGGCCTGCAATCAGGCGCGGCGCATTGGCGGTTTCTTCCGGAGCGATAATCTGCGGATGTTTCATGAACATGCGGTAGAGATTGACGTTGACGGTTGGAATGCCGTAGCCGGAAGTTTCGCGTACGCGCGGATGCAGTTTGATCACGGGAATGCCGTCTGAACGGGTTTGAGCGTGTTCAAAACCCAGTCGCGGCTGGCCGTTGACGTAGCGTAAAACCAACACCTGACCCGGATAGATCAGGTGCGGATTGCGGATGGCGTTGCGGTTGGCGCCCCAAAGGCGGTTCCATTGCCATGGGCTGTACAGATATTTGCCGGAAATACCCCACAAGGTATCGCCGTTTTTAACGACATAGCGTTGCGGCGCATTGGGGCGGATTTTTAAAGAAGCTGCCTGAGTGTGGGCAGAAATAGCCATGCCTGCTATGCAAAGCAGGGTTATAATACGTTGTTGCATAACCGTTCCCCTTGAAATCGGTTTGGTTTGTCTTCAGATGATAAACAGAGAAGGCTGGAGTTTGCGAAACTGCCGCCCATTCATCAATACGATAACGAACGGCCTCCGTCGCGCTATCTTAACATTTTTCGGCGTTATTTTAGCATTGAATGTTGCTGTCATGACAGGAGATTGTGGCGGCGGAAACCAAATCTGTATGAAAATCACACATCAGTTTTATAAAACGAGAATATTATGGCTTTACTGAACATCCTCCAATACCCTGACGAGCGTTTGCACACGGTCGCCAAACCTGTTGAAAAAATCGACGAGCGCATCCAGACATTGGTTGCCGATATGTTTGAAACCATGTACGAAGCACGCGGTATCGGCTTGGCGGCCACTCAGGTCGATGTACACGAGCGCATCGTCGTGATGGATTTGACCGAAGACCGCAGCGAGCCGCGCGTGTTCATCAATCCAGTCATTGTCGAAAAAGACGGCGAGACGACTTATGAAGAAGGCTGCCTGTCCGTGCCGGGCATTTACGATACCGTGACCCGTGCCGAGCGCGTCAAAGTTGAAGCCTTGAACGAAAAAGGCGAGAAATTCACACTTGAAGCAGACGGCCTGTTGGCAATCTGCGTGCAGCACGAATTGGACCACCTGATGGGCATCGTGTTTGTCGAACACCTGTCGCAGCTGAAACAAGGCCGCATCAAAACCAAACTGAAAAAACGTCAGAAACACACCATCTGACCTGAGCATCGCTTAAAGGCCGTCTGAAAAGACAAAACAGAAGGCAGACTTCGGTTTTCAATCTTTCAGACGGCCTTTTCAGCTGAAACAGTTTGCCCAACGCGCCCATTCAAACCATTTCCACAAGGACACAACATGAAAGTCATCTTTGCCGGTACGCCCGATTTTGCCGCCGCCGCCTTGAAAGCCATCGCCGCCGCAGGTTTTGAAATTCCGCTGGTATTGACCCAGCCCGACCGCCCCAAAGGCCGCGGCATGCAGCTGACCGCATCGCCGGTCAAACAGGCTGCCTTGGAATTGGGTTTGACCGTGGCGCAGCCGGAAAAGTTGCGCAATAACGCCGAAGTCCTGCAAATGCTCAAAGATACGGGCGCGGATGTGATGGTAGTAGCCGCGTATGGTTTGATTTTGCCGCAGGAAGTGTTGGATACGCCCAAACACGGCTGCCTCAATATCCACGCTTCGCTGTTGCCCCGTTGGCGCGGCGCAGCACCGATTCAACGTGCGATTGAAGCCGGCGACGCTGAAACCGGCGTGTGCATCATGCAGATGGACATCGGTTTGGACACCGGCGATGTGGTCAGCGAACACCGTTATGCCATTCAACCTACGGATACCGCTAACGAAGTACATGACGCGCTGATGGATTTGGGTGCGGAAGCGATTGTTGCCGACTTGCAGCGTCTGCAGGCTGAAGGCCGTCTGAACGCGGTTAAGCAGCCTGAAGAAGGTGTTACCTATGCCCAAAAATTAAGCAAAGAAGAGGCGCGTATCGATTGGAACGAAAGCGCGGACATTATCGAGCGCAAAATCCGCGCCTTTAACCCCGTCCCTGCCGCGTGGGTCGAGTATCAAGGCAAACCGATGAAAATCTGGCGCGCCGAAGTTGTGGACAAACAGGGTAAGGTAGGCGAGGTGTTGTCCTGCACTTCAGACGGCCTGCTGGTGGCGTGCGGTGAAAATGCGCTGAACATCACCGAATTGCAGCCTTCCGGCAGCAAACGCATGAGCATACAGGCATTTGCGGCAGGGCGGATGATTGAAGTCGGAACGGTTTTGTAACAGGCTGGAAACCAACGTAGAGGAAAGAAAACAATGGCTGTTTTTGAAGTGGTCGAAGGCGATATTACCCGATTGGCAGTCGATGCGATTGTCAATGCCGCCAATTCATCGCTGTTGGGCGGTGGCGGCGTAGACGGTGCGATACACCGCGCCGCGGGCAAAGAGCTGCTGGAGGAGTGCCGCACTTTGGGCGGTTGCCGCACGGGCGAAGCCAAAATAACCAAAGGCTACCGTTTGCCTGCGCGTTTTGTCATTCATACGGTCGGGCCGGTATGGTTTGGCGGAAAACAAAATGAAGAGGCCAAATTGGCACAATCCTATGCCAATTCCTTGCTGCTTGCCCAGAAACACGAGCTTCACAGCATCGCCTTTCCGTGCATCAGCACCGGTGTGTACCGTTTTCCGGCCGAAGCCGCCGCACGTATCGCTTTGGAGAGTTTGAAGCAAACCCTGCCGCAATGTCCGGCAGTGGAAAAAATCATCTTTTGCTGTTTTTCCAAAACAGATGCCGAATATTATCGGGCATTGCTGGCTGCCGAACAGGCCGTCTGAAATCCTCCGAACACTTGAAATCAAATATAAATCAGAAAGCAAAAATATGAGTATGTCCCTCGCCCAAAAACTGGCCGCCGACAGCGTTGCCGCGGTTGCCGAAGGGCGCAATCTTCAGGATGTTTTGGCGGAAATCCGCGCGGCGCATCCGCAGCTGACGGCGCAGGAAAACGGCGCCTTGCAGGATATTGCCTACGGTTGCCAACGGTATTTGGGCAGTTTGAAATATATGCTTGGACAAATGCTGAAGAAGCCGATTGACAATCCGCAGCTTGAAAGCCTGCTTTTGGCGGCGATGTACCAACTGCATTACACGCGCAATGCGCCTCATGCCGTGGTCAATGAGGCGGTGGAAAGCATTGCCAAAATCGGCCGCGGCCAGTTCCGCTCGTTTGCCAACGCGATTTTGCGCCGCTTTTTGCGTGAACGCGACAAGCTCGCGGCTTCCTGCAAAAAAGACGATGTGGCGAAACACAATTTGCCGCTGTGGTGGGTGGCTTACTTGAAAAACCATTATCCGAAACATTGGCACAACATCACCACCGCGCTGCAATCGCATCCGCCGATGACTTTGCGCGTCAACCGCCGACACGACAATGCCGAAAGCTATTTGGAAAAACTGGCTGCGGAAGGTATTTTGGCCAGGGCATTGGACGAATACGCCGTGATGTTGGAAGAAGCTGTGCCGGTAAGCCGCCTGCCCGGTTTTTCAGACGGCCTGGTGTCGGTGCAGGATTTTGGTGCGCAACGTGCTGCCTATTTGTTGAACCCGAAAGACGGCGAACGCATTCTCGATGCCTGTGCGGCGCCTGGCGGTAAGACAGGTCATATCTTGGAGCTGGCAGATTGTCATGTTACCGCTTTGGATATAGACGAGGGCCGTCTGAACAGGGTGAAGAGCAATCTTGACCGTTTAGGCTTTCAAAAGGCCTCTTTGGCTTGTGCCGATGCGCAGGACTTGACAGCGTGGTATGATGGCAAGACCTTTGACGCTGTTTTGGCCGATGTGCCGTGTACCGCTTCGGGTGTGGCGCGGCGTAATCCCGACGTAAAATGGCTGCGCCGACCGACCGATGCCGTCAAAACCGCACGCCAACAGGAAGCATTATTAGACGCGCTGTGGCAGACCCTGACGAAAAACGGCAGGATGTTGCTGGCTACCTGCTCGGTCTTCGTCGAAGAAAACGACGGTCAGTTGCAAAAATTCCTTAACCGCCATGCCGATGCCGAGTTGATCGAGTCGCATGTGCTCTTACCGAACAAACATCAAGATGGCTTTTATTACGCGCTTATTAAAAAGCAGTAAAACGCTGATTGTACCGCTCTTGCTCGCCGTGTCGTTGAATGCGGCGGGCGAGGGCATCAGTGCGACCCGTGCCGAGGCAAAGCTGACCCATGCCGGACAGCTTTCCGTCAGCAGCCGTTTCCGCACCGACCTGCCCGACCAGCTCAAAGAAGCACTCAAACAGGGTGTCCCCCTGCATTTCAATTTGAGTTGGCAGCTGTCAGCGCCGTCTATGTCGTCTTATAAATTCAAGTTCGACCAGCTGCTCAACAACGACAGCACGATTCAATACAAATTGTCCTTCCATCCGCTGACCAACCGCTATCGCGTTACCGTCGGTACGTTTTCTACCGAGTACGACACGCTTGAGACTGCCTTGCGCGCAGTGGGCGCGGTCGCGAATTGGAAAGTTTTGTCCAAAGGCGCGCTGAGTGATGTGGCCGCCAAAGACACGAAGGCTGAAATCCGCCTGCTGCTGACAACTGCCAAGCTGCCCAAACCGTTCCAAATCAATGCCCTGACGTCTAAAAACTGGCATTTGGATTCGGGTTGGAAATCCTTGTCGGTCGAGCAGGAGTAAACCATGCGCCGCTTTCTTCTGATTGCCGCCGTATTCGCCGTTGTTTTGTTGTACGGTCTGACTGTTGCAACGGGCAGCAGCAACGTATTGTCTGATTACTTCTGGTGGATTGTCGCTTTGTGCGGCTTGCTGTTGCTGGTGTTGGCCGCGGTGTTGGTACGCTATGTCGTGCTTTTGATGCGCGACAACAGCAAAAGCGTGTTCGGTTCGCAGATTGCGCGTCGGCTGTCGGGGATGTTTACCTTGGTTGCCGTATTGCCGGGCGTGTTTTTGTTCGGTATTTCCGCCCAGTTTATTAACGGTACGATTAATTCTTGGTTTGGCAACGATACCCATGAGGCTCTAGAGCGCAGCTTAAACTTGAGCAAATCCGCGCTGAACTTGGCGGTGGACAATGCTGTCAGCAACGCCACGCCAGTGCAAATCGACTTAATCAGCGCCGCTTCGCTGGACGGCAACTTGGGGCAAACGCTGACCCAATCCGCACTTACTGCCGACTTTGCCCAGCTGGCGCTTTATAACGCGACCACCCATAAAGCCGAGAAAAGCATCAATCCCCTGAAACTAAATCAACCCGAGCTTAACAAAGAAGGATGGGAGCAGCTGGAGCAGACCGGTTCGGTTCGCAGCTTGGAAAACATCGGCGGCGTGCTGTATGCCCAAGGTTGGATGCTGATCGGTACGCATAAAAATCAGGATTATGCGCTATTTTTCCGTCAGCCGATTCCGAAAGATGTTGCCCAAGATGCGACGTTGATTGAAGCGGCTCGTGCCAAATACGCCGAGCTGAGTTATACCAAAAAAGGCCTGCAAACCTTTTTCCTGTCCACGCTGTTGGTTGCGACATTGTTGGCCATCTTTTTGGCTTTGGTTATGGCTTTGTATTTTGCCCGCCGTTTTGTGGCGCCGGTGTTGTCGTTGGCAGAGGGTGCACGGGCGGTGGCTCAGGGTGACTTCAGCCAAACCCGGCCGGTATTCCGCAATGATGAGTTCGGCCGGTTGACCCAATTGTTCAACCACATGACCGAGCAATTATCGATTGCCAAAGAGGCGGACGAACGCAACCGTTTGCGCGAAGAAGCCGCACGCCATTATTTGGAATGCGTGTTGGAAAGTTTGACCACGGGCGTGATTACTTTGGATGCCGATGGCCGTCTGAAAACCTTTAACAAGGCTGCCGAACAGATTTTGGGCGTTTCGCTGGTGTCTTTGTGGGGTAGCAACTGGCATCAATGGCACGGCAAATCGCCGCAGCAAACCCTGTTAGCCGATGTGTTTGCCGCCATCAATGAAACCGCCGACAGCGACAAACCCGTCCAAGTCGAATATGCCGCGCCTGACGATGCCCGAATCTTGTTGGGTAAGGCCACCATTCTGCCGGAAGACAACGATAACGGCGTGGTGATGGTGATTGATGACATTACCGTCTTGATACGGGCGCAAAAAGAGGCCGCATGGGGCGAAGTGGCGAAACGGTTGGCGCACGAAATCCGCAATCCGCTTACGCCTATCCAGCTTTCCGCCGAGAGATTGGCATGGAAATTGCATGATAAACTTGATGAACAAGACGCCCAAATCCTCAGCCGTTCAACCGATACCATCGTCAAACAGGTTGCCGCGCTGAAAGAAATGGTCGAAGCGTTCCGCAATTATGCGCGTGCGCCGTCGCTGAATTTAGAAAAACAAGATTTAAACGGTTTGGTGTCGGAAGTATTGGTATTATATGAGGCCGGCGCGTGCAAATTTAATGCGCGGCTCAGCGCCGATGCTCTGCCGATTGTTGCCGATACGACGGCGATGCGCCAAGTGTTGCATAACCTATTTAAGAATGCCGCAGAAGCGGCAGAGTCGGACGAAGCGCCGCAAGTAAACGTCGAAACAGGGCGCGAAGGCGGACAGGTTTTCCTGACCGTCTGCAACAACGGTAAAAGTTTCAGTAAAGAAATGCTGCACAATGCTTTTGAGCCGTACGTTACCGACAAACCGACAGGAACGGGGCTTGGTTTGCCCGTTGTGAAAAAAATTATCGAGGAGCATGGCGGCCGCATCAGCCTGAGCAATCAGAACAGCGGCGGCGCGTGCGTCAAAATAGCTTTACCGGAAATGGCAGAAACTTATGCGAAGCAGTGATATTTTGATTGTAGATGATGAAGTAGGCATCCGCGACCTGCTCTCCGAAATCCTTCAAGACGAAGGCTATACCGTCACTTTGGCCGAAAATGCCGAAGAAGCGCGCCAATTGCGTTATCAAACGCGTCCGGCCATGGTGTTGCTGGACATTTGGATGCCCGATTGCGACGGCATCACTTTGTTGAAAGAGTGGGCGAAAAACGGCCAACTCAATATGCCTGTGGTTATGATGAGCGGCCATGCCAGTATTGACACCGCGGTTGAAGCCACCAAAATCGGCGCGCTCGATTTTCTGGAAAAACCGATTGCCCTGCAAAAACTCTTGTCCGCAGTAGAACGCGCCTTGAAACATGGCGAAGTTCAGACGGCCTCCGGCATGACTTTGGACAAACTGGGCAACAGCCCCATTATTCAAGAAATGAACGGCAGCATTGAAGCTGCCGCCAAACACAACCGCCCGCTGTTGTTGGCTGGTGAGGCAGGCTCGCCGTTTGAAATTGTCGCCCGCTATCTGCACAAAAGCGGTACGCCTTGGGTGGCAACCGACCGTGTCGAACACATTGTCGATACGCCGTTGGAGTTGTTGCAAAAAGCATCAGGCGGTATTTTGTATGTCGGCGATATTGCCCGTTACAGCAAAAATATCCAAAACGGCATTGCTTTCTTGCTTGAAAAAGCCGACCGCTACAATGTCCGTGTGATTACTTCATGCGGCTTTAAACGCGGTGAGAGCGCTGATGACGTCGTTGCCGGCCGACTGGCGGAGCTGTTGAAAGAGTGCATCAATGTTCCTTCTTTGCGCAGCCAACCGGACGATATCGTCTTTTTAATCAACCGCATCATGACCGATTTGGCCGAAAGTCAAAAAATCCAGCCGGTAAAATTCAGCGATAGCGCGTTGGTGGTTTTGCGCCAATACGATTGGCCGGGCAATTACGACCAGCTTGCCGAAACGGTGAAAAACATCATGTTGGAATCGGACGGCAAAGAAGTGGACGATCAGGCCGTTGCCGTGGCTTTGGGTCAGAAGGAAAACGCGACGGCGACAGAAATCATCGGCGGCTTCAATTTCAATATGCCTTTGCGCGAATTGAGGGAAGAAGTCGAGCGCCGCTACTTTGAGTACCACATCGCTCAAGAAGGCCAAAATATGAGCCGCGTGGCGCAAAAGGTCGGTTTGGAGCGTACACACCTTTACCGCAAACTCAAACAACTCGGTATCAGTGTATCGCGCCGCAGCGCCGACAAATCCGAAGAATAAGCGCAATATCGGTTCAAACACAAAAGAGGCCGTCTGAAAGCCATCAGGTTTTTCAGACGGCATCGTCATTTGACGGTTTGCTTAGGCAAGCAATACTTTATAAAAATAATGATATGGTTCGGCATTGTTATTTTGCCTTTTAAGCCGAAAGAAGTTTTATATCAATAAAATTTTCAGAAGGCCTTGATTTACTTCAGGCCGTCTGAAAAAACATTACGAAAAGGGAACAGATTGATGACGGAAAACGAGCGTTTTGCTTGGTTGCAAATGGCATTTACGCCCTATATCGGCGCAGAAAGTTTTTTGGTGCTGTTGCAGCAATTCGGTAGCGCACAAGCTGCCTTGAATGCGCCGGCAGATAGAATTGCCGCGTTGGTGCGCCATAAACAGGCGGCTGAGTCGTGGCGTAATGCGGATAAACGGGCTTTGGCGCAGCGGTCAGCCGAAGCCGCTTTACAATGGGAAATGCAGGACGGTTGCCGTTTGTTGCTGCTGCAAGATGATGATTTTCCCGAAATGCTGACGCAGGGCATTACCGCGCCGCCGGTTTTGTTTTTACGCGGCAATGTAGAGTTGTTGCACACACCTTCTGCCGCGATGGTCGGCAGCCGCCATGCCACGCCGCAGGCAATGCGGATTGCCAAAGATTTCGGCAGGGCATTGAGTGAAAAAGGCATTCCCGTCGTATCGGGTATGGCTTCGGGTATCGATACCGCCGCCCATCAAGGCGCATTGCAGGCAGATGGCGGTACCATTGCCGTCTGGGGAACCGGTATAGACCGCATTTATCCGCCGTCCAATAAAAACCTTGCTTATGAAATTGCCGAAAGGGGATTGATTGTCAGCGAGTTTCCTTTAGATACGCGTCCGTTTGCAGGCAACTTTCCGCGCCGCAACCGTCTGATTGCCGCGTTATCGCAGCTGACATTGGTGGTTGAAGCGGCATTGGAATCCGGCTCATTGATTACCGCCAAGCTGGCGGCAGAGATGGGGCGCGAAGTGATGGCGGTGCCCGGTTCGATAGACAATCCGCATAGCAAAGGCTGCCACAAGCTGATTAAAGACGGGGCAAAATTGGTGGAATGTTTGGACGATATTCTCCATGAGTGTCCGCAGCTATTGCAAAATACGCATGTTCCATCATATTCTATAAATAAGACGGTCAAACCGAAAAATGATCAAACCGAACGGCTGCAACTAAAAACAATAGCGGATGAACCGAAAAGGCCGTCTGAAAACCTACCTGCCGCCCCATCAACAAGCGCCTTATTGGAAGCAATGGGTTACGACCCGATACATCCCGATATTTTGGCGCAACAAACCAATATGGCAGCGGCAGACGTGTACGCACAGCTTTTGGAATACGAACTTGACGGTATCGTCGCCGCCTTGCCGGGCGGCCGTTATCAGCGTGTCAAAGCATAAATTATCTATATTTAAGGAACCAGCATGACCGAAGTCATTGCCTATTTAATCGAACACTTCCAAGATTTCGACAATTGTCCGCCTCCGGAGGATTTGGGTCGCCTCTTGGAAGATGCGGGTTTTGATGCTACGGAAATCGGCAATACATTGATGATGATGGAAGTCTTGTTCAATACGTCCGAATTCTATGCCGAGCCGTTTAACAGCGACTCCTTGCGCGTATTCTGCCGTGAAGAAGCTGAAAACCTGCCGCAGGAAGTCATGGGCTTGATGCAGTATTTGGTTACCGAACACGCAATTACTTATGAGCAACGCGAAATCGTCATTCACGCCCTGATGCACATTCCATCGGACGAAATCACCCTCGATACCGCCAAAGTGTTGGTATTGCTGGTGTTGTGGATGCACAAGAGCGAGTTGCCCGTCCTGATAGGCGACGACTTGATGAGTGCGTTGACCGGACAAAACGTTATGCACTAAACCTTTTTTCAGACGGCCTGAACAAAATGATAAAAGGCCGTCTGAAACATAAATCCAATACATCCAAAAGAGAACAACAATGGCGAAAAACCTATTAATCGTCGAATCCCCGTCCAAAGCCAAAACCCTGAAGAAATATCTGGGCGGTGATTTTGAAATCTTGGCGTCTTACGGTCATGTCCGAGACTTGGTACCCAAAAGCGGAGCAGTCGATCCCGAAAATGGCTTTGCCATGAAATACCAATTGATCAGCCGCAACAGCAAACACGTCGATGCCATCGTTGCCGGTGCCAAAGAAGCTGAAAACATCTACCTCGCAACCGACCCGGATAGGGAAGGTGAAGCCATTTCTTGGCATCTTTTGGAAATCCTAAAATCCAAACGCGGTCTGAAAAACATCAAGCCGCAGCGTGTCGTGTTCCACGAAATCACCAAAAACGCCGTGCTCGATGCGGTTGCCCATCCGCGCGAAATCGAAATGGATTTGGTCGATGCGCAACAAGCCCGTCGCGCTTTGGACTATTTGGTTGGTTTCAACCTTTCGCCATTGTTGTGGAAAAAAATCCGCCGCGGTTTGAGCGCAGGCCGTGTGCAAAGTCCCGCACTGCGTTTGATTTGCGAACGCGAAAACGAAATCCGCGCGTTTGAAGCGCAGGAATATTGGACGGTACATCTCGACAGCCACAAAGGCCGCAGCAAGTTCACCGCCAAACTTGCCCAATACAACGGCGCGAAACTCGAACAATTCGACCTGCCGAACGAAGCCGCTCAAGCCGATGTATTGAAAGAACTTGAAGGTAAAGAGGCCGTCGTTAGCGCCATTGAAAAGAAAAAGCGCAGCCGCAATCCTGCCGCGCCGTTCACCACTTCTACCATGCAGCAGGATGCCGTGCGCAAACTCGGTTTTACCACCGACCGCACCATGCGTACCGCTCAGCAACTTTATGAAGGTATAGACGTAGGGCAAGGCGCCACCGGTCTGATTACCTATATGCGTACCGACAGCGTGAATTTGGCCGATGAAGCGTTAACCGAAATCCGCCATTACATCGAAAACAAAATCGGCAAAGAATATCTGCCAAGTTCGGCCAAGCAGTACAAAACCAAATCCAAAAACGCCCAAGAAGCCCACGAAGCCATCCGTCCGACTTCCGTGTACCGCACGCCTGAAAGCGTCAAACCCTTCCTGAGCGCAGATCAGTTCAAACTCTATCAAATGATTTGGCAGCGTACCGTTGCCTGTCAGATGACGCCCGCTAAATTCGACCAAACCACCGTCGATATTACCGTCGGCAAAGGCGTATTCCGCGTAACCGGACAAGTGCAAACCTTCGCAGGCTTCCTCAGCGTTTACGAAGAAAGCAGCGACGATGAAGAAGGCGAAGACAGCAAAAAACTGCCTGAAATGAGTGAAGGCGACAAATTGCCTGTGGACAAACTCTACGGCGAGCAACACTTCACCACCCCGCCGCCGCGCTACAACGAAGCCACGCTGGTTAAAGCCCTTGAAGAATACGGTATCGGCCGCCCTTCAACCTACGCCAGTATTATTTCCACGCTCAAAGACCGCGAATATGTTACCCTTGAGCAAAAACGCTTCATGCCCACCGACACAGGCGACATCGTCAACAAATTCTTGACCGAACACTTCGCCCAATACGTCGACTACCACTTTACCGCCAAACTCGAAGACCAGCTTGACGAAATTGCCAACGGCAAACGCCAATGGATTCCCGTGATGGACAAATTCTGGAAGCCGTTTATCAAGCAAGTGGAAGAAAAAGAGGGCATCGAACGCGCCAAATTTACTACGCAGGAACTTGACGAAACCTGCCCGAAATGCGGCGAACACAAACTGCAAATCAAATTCGGCAAAATGGGTCGTTTCGTTGCGTGTGCCGGTTATCCCGAGTGCAGCTACACGCGCAACGTCAATGAAACTGCCGAAGAAGCTGCCGAGCGCATCGCCAAAGCGGAAGCAGAGCAAGCCGAACTCGACGGACGCGAATGCCCGAAATGCGGCGGTCGCCTAGTGTACAAATACAGCCGCACCGGCAGCAAATTCATCGGCTGCGCCAACTATCCAAAATGCAAACATGTCGAGCCGTTGGAAAAACCCAAAGACACCGGCGTCCAATGCCCGCAATGCAAAAAAGGCAACCTCGTCGAACGCAAATCCCGCTACGGCAAACTGTTTTACAGTTGCAGCACCTATCCGGATTGTAACTACGCCACATGGAACCCACCCATTGCAGAAACCTGTCCAAAATGCGCGTGGCCGGTATTGACCATCAAAACCACCAAACGCTGGGGCGTGGAAAAAGTCTGCCCGCAAAAAGAATGCGGCTGGAAAGAACAGATTGAACCGCCTGCACCGAAAGAGTGAGATTAGGTCGGTTTAAAAGAGAAAAGGTCGTCTGAAAAATTTTCAGACGACCTTTGCTTTTCTGTGATTGGTTTATTTGAATCCGCGTGTCGTTTTAAAGTCCGATAAAATACGGTTCATTTTTGGTTCAAATAAGACAGAGAGCTTTGCAAGCATATAAGTTACTAAATTTTTAGCACATTTTTATACATCAAATTTCGTGAACAGGCTATTTTGCAAAGGTATCAAAATGTATTAGAGAAAAGGATAAAGAAGATAGTATAACCATCCTGTAGGAATTTCTGGTTGTTCATGTATTTCTGTACATTCTGAAGAGTTATAAATTTTGGTTAGCTTAAGTAGTTTCCAAAAATCAGAAGATTCACCATTCGATAAGCCTATTTCCTCTCTAGTTTCTTCTGCCATCATGGCTATATCTCGGGGAGTTAATAGTTGTAAATTGTTAAAACGATCTAATTTTTGTTGGATTTTATTCAGCCCTTTGAATTGTTCTAAATGTCTTGCTGCAATGCCACATTTTAAGTAAGTTTTGGCGTCATCATAATCGCTGCTGCAACCTATTAACGCTGTAAAAGAAAAGGCGAGTAATAAGATTTTAATTTTCATATTGATATCCCTTTATTAGACAAATGGAATAAAATTATAAGAGTTGGAATCTTGCCATTCTAGAAAGTAAAAGTTTAAAATCTATCCCAATAATACAACTATCTATACAGAAACTTTAATTTTATGGAAACTCACGAAAAGATCCGCTTGATACGCGAATTAAATAAATGGTCTCAGGAAGAAATGGCGGAAAAGTTAGCCATGTCTGCCGGTGGATACGCTAAGATTGAGCGAGGTGAGACACAATTGAATATTCCAAGACTAGAGCAGTTGGCGACTATCTTTAAAGTAGATATGTGGGATTTGTTGAAATCGGGTAATAACGGGATGGTTTTACAGATTAATGAAGGAGACAGTGGAGGCGATATCGCTTTATATGCTTCAAGTGATATGGCTATGAAATTGGAGTTGTTGAATCAGGAGTTAAAACATTGCCGGGAAATGCTGGAGCAGAAGGATAAGGAAATTGAGTTGTTGAGACAGCTGGCTGCTTCTGTGCAGAAGTAAAAGCCTAGGCCGTCTGAAAAATGATTTTCAGACGGCCTTGTTGTATCTAAAAGAATATGAAATACGGCTTGATAGCAGTTTCACTATATAATTGAGGCCGTCTGAAAAATCGGCATCTTTTAAGAATTATGGCAAATAACAAACATTCCAAACACAGCAATCAAGTACGTATCATTGGCGGACAATGCAGGGGGCGAAAGTTAACATTTTTATCTGCAGACGGTCTGCGCCCGACGCCTGACAGCGTGCGTGAAAAACTGTTTAACTGGTTGGGTCAGGATTTAACTGGAAAAACAATATTAGATTTATTCAGCGGCAGCGGTGCTTTGGGAATGGAGGCTGCTTCTCGTAATGCGGCAAAAGTGGTAATGGTCGATAACCACCGCCAAACAGTTCAAACGCTTCAGAAAAATATCCGTGAATTAGGTTTGAAACAGGTGGAAATCGAGTGTTCAGACGGCATGATTTATCTGACAAGGCCGTCTGAAAAATTTGATGTCATATTTCTTGATCCGCCATTTGCATGGGAAGATTGGCAAAATCTGTTTATCCGATTGCAAAGCCACTTGAAAAATGGGGCAATGGTCTATATTGAAGCAGGGAAGCTGCCTGAAAAACCGGATTGGCTGGAAGTTTATCGGGAAGGAAAGGCGGGAATGAGTAGGTTTGAATTGTTACTCTATTCGCAAGTTGCTGAATAGTATAGAATTTGAGAATCATTCCCAAGGTGTAAAACATTCTTTCAAACGGATTGTTCCGACGTCATTTGTGCTATAATCCGCGCCCAATCGGTTTTGATAATTTAAGAAAAAAGGAAATAGAAATGTCGCTCTTTATTACAGATGAGTGCATTAACTGCGATGTGTGCGAACCGGAATGTCCAAATGATGCCATTTCGCAAGGTGAAGAAATTTACGAAATCAATCCAAATTTGTGTACGCAATGTGTAGGCCATTACGATGAGCCTCAGTGTCAACAGGTATGCCCTGTCGATTGTATCTTGATCGATGAAGAGCATCCTGAAACGCACGAAGAACTGATGGCTAAGTACGAAAAAATCATTCAGTTTAAATAAATAGTGTTTAAAAGCAAAAGCTTGGATATTTTTAAAGAAATAAATGAAAAAAAATCTTGACGGAAATCTGAGTTGCCAATAAACTGACGTTCTCTTTTGGAGGGATTCCCGAGCGGTCAAAGGGGGCAGACTGTAAATCTGTTGCGTGAGCTTCGAAGGTTCGAATCCTTCTCCCTCCACCAAAAATTCTTACTTGGAGCAAAAAAGTGAGTATGCGGGTGTAGCTCAATGGTAGAGCAGAAGCCTTCCAAGCTTACGGTGAGGGTTCGATTCCCTTCACCCGCTCCAAACAATTTCGCCCATGTAGCTCAGGGGTAGAGCACTCCCTTGGTAAGGGAGAGGTCGGCAGTTCAAATCTGCCCATGGGCACCATCTCATTATTACCCTTTATTTTCAAAAAGCTTAGATTATAGGATATTGCCATGGCTAAGGAAAAATTTGAACGTAGCAAACCGCACGTAAACGTTGGCACCATC